>JAKAEG010000067.1 GCA_021819985.1 Nitrospirota bacterium
CCTGAAGGCCCTTTCCATATCGAGACGCTTTGCCATCCTTTGTCCCTCCACAAAAGATTTAACGCCTCGAAATTATAACATAATTTTATGACACAGTAGTACTAGTGTCCTGTCCCGTAAATAGCTTTACATAACAGCTTTCACGTAAGGTTTAGAAACTTGGGCATCTCTAAGGTCGTCATGCCCGAGTGTCTTAATCGGGCATCCATTTTGACGTGTTTAACAATTGGATTCCCGCCTGCGCGGGAATGACGGCCCAAAACATTCTCGATCCAAATGTAAAGAACCGTTAGGGACAGGACACTAGATTATCAGGCTGAAACCCACGACTGTTCTTGGCGCTCTCCGGGTTTCAGTCGCTCCACGCAAAGGCTCCGCCCAGCAATAGACTGAATGCTTTAAAAGGAGACAGGGCAGGTCAATATTCAATCTCTATTAACGATCAGTGGCGCATATGTTTCAGATTCGCTGATAACGATGCATATGATGTCGAAATAACGGATTAAACAGTCCACAATTCTGGATCAATGCACAAAGCGCCGTGGATTTGTGGTTGACTGAAAAAGAGAAAAAAGGAGATCTATCCAAGATTCGGCCGCTGAATGCGGCATAAGCATCACTCGCCTTCGAATTCCTTGAACAGGGCTTCTCTCAAGCCCTGAAGGTTCCTCTTCCAGGCGGAGGTCCTGAACCCGGCCGCGCGCTTGTGTCCGCCGCCGCCAAATTTTTGGGCCACGATGCGCACGTCGGTATCGCCTTTGGACCTCAGGCTTGCCCGCAAAGTTCCGTCCTCAAGCTCGGTTAAAAGCACCGCCACCTTCGCGTCTTTCAGCATACGGGGGAAACCTGTAAAATTGTCCACATCTTCCATCGAGGCTCCTGAGGACATGAACATCTCCTGCGAAACGCTCATTACGGCGGTCCCATCCCTCAACTCGATCGTGTCCATCGCCAGGCATAGAAGCCTCATTCTGTTTGCCGACCAGGTCTCGTAGACATTGCGGGCAACCAGGGCCGGTTCCGCTCCCGCCCGGACCAGCTCCGCTGAGGCCTCAAGCGATCCTGCCGTCGTATTGTCATACCTGAACGAACCTGTATCTGTGGAGATCGCGGTATAAAGATTTTCAGCAAGCTGCCGGTCAATGGCCACGCCCAAAGCCTTTACTATATAGAAAACCAGAAGGCCCGCGGCGGGACATGCGGGGATTACCCACAAATGAGACGGTGTTTCGCCTGGGCCGTAGGAGTCGGGCTCATGGTGGTCTATGACAAGGGTCCGGCTGAAGCGGACGCCTTCAAGGGCCGCACGAAATGGTTTTGAGCAGTCCACGAGGACAAGCGAATAATCTTCCGTGTTTCCCGGCAGGGTATGCACAACGTCTTCAGAGCCGGGCAGAAAACTGAAGAAGTGGGGGACCGCGTCCCTGTTATAGGCGATAACTTCCTTGCCGGTCGCGCGCAATGCCGCGGCAAGGGCCAGGGTGGAACCAATGGCGTCGCCTTCGGGACTGATATGGCTTGCCACTATGAATTTTTTGTTTTTTTCGTCCCTGAAATAATCCAGAAGTTCAGCGGGAGGAAGAAAAGGTCCATCGGCTGTTCTTGTTTCCAAAAGGTCAGTCTCCTTTTATTTCTTTCAGAAGCTGGTCTATGCGGTCTCCGTACTGAATGCTTGTATCCACCCGGAACTCAAGGTCCGGGGTGACCTTCATCTTCACACGCCTGCCCAGCTCCTGCCGGATAAAGCTCTTCGCGGAATTGAGTATCTCAAGCATCTGCTCACGCTCGTCTTCCTTGAGCGAACTGACGAAGACCCTCGCAAGCTTCAGGTCATCGGTAACGGAGACGTCAGTGACCGTAACAAAACCAATCCTCGGGTCCTTGAGTCTCCTTAAAACGATATCGGAGATCTCTTTCCTGACGAGGTCGGCAACCCTTTTTGAACGCTTGTAGGGGAGCATTTTCCGTTCCTGTCTTTTTGATTTGCGTGGATTTTTTAGCTAAATTTTTATGAGAGCTTGGCCGCTATCTTCTCGATAACGAAGTCTTCGAGGATATCGCCCATCTTGAAATCATTATAGTTTTCTATCATGATACCGCACTCATAGCCGGTCTGGACTTCCCTGGTATCTTCCTTGAACCTCTTCAGGGAAGACATCCGCCCCTGATAAACAACTATATTGTCCCTTATGACGCGAATGCCGTCGTTTGTCCTGGTCATGATCCCGTTTATCACATAACAGCCTGCGATGGTGCCGAGCCTTGAGACGGCAAACAGCTGCCTTACTTCGGCCCGCCCCAGCACCTTTTCTTTCATCGTGGGTTCGAGCATGCCCTCAAGCGCTTTCTTCACATCGTCGACCGCTTCATAGATTATGTTATACAGCCTGATGTCTACCCCTTCCTTCTCCGCTATCTGCTGGGCCTTGGTTTCGGGCCTCACGTTAAACCCGACTATGACCGCATTCGAGGCGGCGGCCAGCATCACGTCGGATTCATTAATCCCTCCGATGGAGGCGTGTATGACCTTCACCTGGACCTCGGGATGCGTAATATTGCTGAAGGAGCCTTTCAGGGCCTCAATGGAGCCCTGCGCATCGGCTTTGATGACTATGTTCAGGTCTTTCAGCTTGCCCTCTTTCATTTTGCTGTACAGCTCATCGAGGGTTAGCTTCTTTCCTACTACGGTGGTATCGGTCTGTTTCTGTTTCTGAAGCCTTGCTAGCGCGATCTGCCGGGCCTTCCTTTCATCGTCCATAACCACAAAGGAATCTCCGGCGTTCGGCATTGAATTGAAGCCTATCACCTCAACAGGGGTCGAGGGGCCAGCCGTTTCTATCTTGCGCCCGTGCTCGTCATTCATTGCCCTCACCCTTCCGGCGTTGGAGCCGCAAAGGAACACGTCGCCTGATTTGAGAGTGCCGTTTTGAACTAGAATGGTGGCCACAGGACCTTTACCCTTGTCCAGCCGGGCCTCAATGATAACGCCCTTTGCCATCTTTTCAGGGTTCGAAGTGAGTTCAAGCATGTCTGCCTGAAGGAGCACCAGCTCAAGCAGGCTGTCGATCCCCAGTTTCTTCTTGGCGGATATCTCGGCAAATATGCTCTGCCCGCCCCATTCCTCGGAGACTATGCCGTATTCAGCCAGTTCCTGTCTTACGCGCTGAGGGTTTGCCTCGGGTTTATCTATCTTGTTGACAGCGACTATTATCGGAACGCCGGCAGCCTTGGCGTGGTCGATGGCCTCGATAGTCTGGGGTTTTACTCCGTCATCGGCCGCCACTACAAGGATAACAATATCGGTAACCTTGGCGCCGCGGGCCCTGAGAGTTGTGAACGCCGCATGGCCGGGAGTGTCCAGAAAAACGATCTCCTTTGCGGCGAGCTTGACCTTGTATGCGCCTATGTGCTGGGTGATTCCGCCCGCCTCGCCTGCCGTGATATGGCTTTCCCGTATGCTGTCAAGCAGTGTTGTCTTACCGTGGTCAACGTGCCCCATGATAGTTACAACAGGCGGCCTGGACACATGGTTCGGGGTCTCCTCCTGTGCGGTCTGCTCCTCTGGAGCAGCGGTCTCCTCTTCAGCGGTCGCTATCTCAAGTTTCACGCCCATGGAGTCGGCAAGGAGCATGGCGGCATCCACGTCAACCGGCTGATTGATCGTAGGCATGTAACCAAGCTCCATGAATTTCTTTATTATTTCCGGAACCTTGACCCCGATGAGTTCGGCAAATTCCTTTACTGTGGCGCCCTCAGTAAGCCTGAGGTGTTTCCTTCTGGGGGCCGTGACCTGCTGCATCTGTGGTTTTTCCGGCTGTTTTGCCCCGAATCTTTGAAAGGGGGCCTGGCCCCTGCCCGTCTTCTTGGCAGCTCCGCCGCGCTGGTCCGCGAACTTCCGGGGTTCCACCTTCCTGATGGCCTGAAAAGCCCTTTGCATGCCTGGCTTGGCCTTGAATTTTTCCACGCGCTCGGCCTCAAGATCCTTTTTGAACCTTTCAGGCACTTTTAATTCGACCTCTTCTTCCGGGGCGCCAGGTTTTCCATCCGCTTTTCCCTTTGCGGCCTCGCCAGCCTCAGGCTGTGCTTCGGCGATCTCAGGTTGTGCTTCGGTGGCCTCGGGCTGTCCGGCAGCGATCTCAGGGACTTTCACGACCTCTGTTTCAGGCACGGGGCCCGGAACAGCTGATTTTTCAGCTTCAGCGGCTTCTTCTTCGGCCAACTCGGCGGCTTCTTCTTTCAAGGCCGCCCTGACCTTGACTGCCCAAAACTCTTCAATGCTGGAAGAAGCTGTTTTGCCGCTCAGTCCTATATTTTCAAGAACGTCAAGGATGGGCTTTGAATTTTTAAGCCCGAGATCCTTGGCCAACTCATGTATTCTCGTCTTTGTGCTATCAATTTTCTTTGTCATTTCTCTCTTTTAGTGTGCTCCCCTTTCGTAAACCAAAGGAAGCTTATGTAAGGGACTCTCTTTCATTATAATTGCTCGCTCACCGTGGACTGCCGGTATACGCTCGCTATGCATTCCAGTTTTTTGAACTTGTATCGGGTGTATTAGTAATGCTATCATAAAAGCTGGATTTTTATCAAATTTCCGAAGGAGGGTCACCGGATGGCCAGTTGCGATATATGCGGTAAATCCAGGCGCGTAGGCAATCATGTAAGCCATGCTAACAACAGGGTAAAAAGAGTGCTGAAACCGAATATCCGCCGCAAGAAGATCACTGTCTCGGGAACGACCAAAACGGTCTCGATCTGCACCCGCTGCATGCGTTCAGGCAATCATTGATCTGTTTTAAATTTTTTGTGAAGTGAAAAAGCTTGGTACAAATCTGGCAAGCCTGGTCAGCAGACTCGGTCTTGAAGATGCGACCAGACTACATGGCATTAAGGCACGATGGGGGGACCTTGTAGGCTCCCCCCTTTCGGACCACCTTGAACCCGTTTTTGTTTCTGGCGCAATGCTGCATATTGCCGTCGAATCGCCGCTCTGGCTGGAACAGGCCAGGTTCTACAATGAAGAGATACTTAAAAGAGTAAAACCGCTTGGGATCGGAGAACTCAAGTTCAAGCCTGGCGTGCGCCGTGGAAACAGGAATAATCAGTCTCTCAAAAAAAACAAAGAAACCACTCTCCGGCCTCTCACCGATGATGAACTAAAGCAGATCGAGCTTTCAATTTTCCCCGTCCGCGATGACGGCCTTAAAGAAATAATGCGCGGTATCATGGCAAAAGCCCTGCGCGCCCCCGCCAAGTAAAACCGCGGCAAAAAAGCGAAATTGTGAGCAAATTCCTTGACATTCCCTCCTTTAAAGCGATATGTTACTTTTGCTTGGAATGAGAAATTTTTTTAATAGAAAAAATAAAAAAATTCTTTTTTGGACAGAAGGAGTTCTTAACTTAATGAAAATTCAAGACCGGCAAAAAAGTCAAAAAAAAGAACGGATAAAAATTCTTCCGGCTGCGATGGCAGTGTTGGCCTTTGCGCTTGTGTTTTGGATTACGGCCCCTGCAAAGGCTGAGGACCCATACAAGGTAAAAAAGGGAGATACCTTGTGGGATATCTCCGGTAGCATGCTGAAAGACCATTTCCAGTGGCCGCTTATCTGGAAAGAAAATTCCAGGATCAAAAATCCGGACAGGATATATCCCGGGCAAAAATTAATAATGCCCTCCGTTGTTTCCACCACCACCTCCGAAGTCCCGGTGGTAAAAGCGCCGTCCGTAACCACACCGCATGTCACTGAAAAACCGGCCGTGACCGCTAAAAAGGAAACCCAGGGACAAATAATAACGCCTATTCACGAAGAATACCTTTTTAATAAAGAGGAGATGCTTTCAAGCGGGTTTATGACCAAGGAGGTCCCCGCCGCAGGTCTTATCAACGCTCCTGTAGGGGCGAGGGCGCTGATAGCAAAAGGAGATGATGTATATCTCGATCTGAAAGCCCCGGTTAGCACCGGGGACAAGTTCCTCGTCGCAGGGATATCGAAAATAAATGACCCTTTAACGGGTAAATTTTCAGGTTATCTTGTCGAGCCGCACGGGATAGCCGTTGTAACGGGATATAACGCTGGGCTTGTAAGGGCAACCATTACCGATACTTTTGAAAGGGTCGGCCCCGGAGATATGCTTATTAAATACCAGGAACCGGAGGAGATCTTCCGGAACACGCAAAGAAAGCCATCCGTTCCCGGCCATGTACTGGCGCTTGAAAAAAAGAGGCACCTTGGAGGCGGCATGGATTTCATCTATCTGGATAAAGGCAGCGCGGACGGGCTTAAGCCTGGGGACCTCCTTCAGACCAAAACCGGCCCGGATACGAACGGCATAATCCAGATAATGACGGTGCAGCCGGAATTCGCAACGGCAATGATAAAAGAAAGCAAGGCGGCCGTAAATCCTGGAGATGTCTTTACGGGGCTGGAATAAGGGAAAGAAATAGGAGTTTAAAAAGTATTTAGATTCCTGTCAAATTGATCGGCTTTGAGAGAATTTCGCTTAAATCTTATTCAAGGGGATTTAATTTTGTGTGAATTTAAGAAAATGCGGAGGAGATTTCGGATATTGCCGTAGTCGTCCATTGCCTAATCTCGTGTTCTATTTTTTGTTCAAGTCCATCACAGTTATCCACAATTCGGCATCTATCAAATAAAACACCCGCAGAAACGCATGTGCTCGGCCATTTAGCTCTATCAGCAGCTTCAGAAATACAAAGTGCCCGTATTGGATCAACAATAAGTGGTCTACGCATCCACCTTTTGACAAAATCTATAGGCTGCAATTGTGTCTTGAGTTCTTCCCAATTAGTCCCGGTTTTACACTGCCCAAAAATAATGAGTTGGCCCGGCTGACAATCAGAAAAAGGGATCCAAGCCACTGTATCTAGTTTATCATCACTGGCTTGCACTGGCGCATTATCCAAGCTTTGAAATCCCCCACCTTCGCACAAATTTTTACATAGATTTTCAACTCTATCTTCAAAGCGTCCACCTACAGATGTTCCAAAGACAATGGCGCGTGCTTTAATATTACCAAGATAATTTTTTAAGACATGTGCCGCAAGACACTCTAAAATCAAAGTACCATCAATACCAGCGTGAACACGATGATCTTTCATATTAAGGCGAGTGCTGAGTAGAAGATATCGGTAAATTAAAGATCGTTGATTCCCGTCAAGAGGCGTATTGTAATGAAGTACGGTTCCTTGATCCGTGAGATTAAATGGGTAACCCGAGCCACATGCTTCAGCGCGCCATTCAATTTCATTCATTACTTCATCAAGCGTTTGTTCATTTTCGTCATCACTATCCTCACCGCCAATATTATTATAGTTATCATCATTTCGTCCCAGGTATGCAATTAATTCACGTTCCGAAATTGTTCCGCGAAGCCAGCTTAAAAGTTCGGCGAAATCAGCTAATTCACGATTATCTGCTTTCGGTGACGGTGGATTAGGCAACTTAAACATTATTGTTCCTCTGTCAGACGCTTCTTTTCCGGATTACGCTTACGTTGCATTTCATTGTATAAATCATCGGCCAGTTCAGCGACTGTACCCGCGAGTCTTAACAAATCTTCTGATTTATCATAACCTTCAGTCAAATTGGCACGGGCTCGCGTCAACTCACGCTTAGCTTCCATTAAAGCTTCTTCGAAAATCTGAGTTTTAGGTCTGCTGATTTCAAACGCTGTCTCAAGTCCTTCGCCCGCTCTAAGAGCTGCCACTGCTTCACGGCTCTTCAGCACTGCATCAAGCTGGCGAAGATGAGGATTTTGCGATTCAACAACCGGTGGAAGATTGGCTTTTTTGCTACCATATAACCAAATACATAATTCCCCAAGCTCTTTAATCTTCTCCTGTGGCACCGGAGATTCAGCTTCTTCTAGTTCTGGTTTCAGCTCTATAAAAGAGCTGATTCCTTCATAATCTAATCCTGTATAAAGGTGAGAAAAAGCAAACCGCTGCCGAAATCTATCATCTCTGTTGTAAACTTTTTCTTTTTCAGCTTGCTCGATAACCATTAACCCCCTATAAAGGCGTTGTACTGTCTTATGTCTATCTCCAATCTGATTAGCAATGTCATCAAGAGAAATACCATAACTATTATGTACATCAGCTATGTATTTGGCTTTGGCGTAGCTACTCCATTTTGCTGGGCCATTTACGTGTTTAAATCCAAGATATCGCCAAGCATCTGTGCGATTTGCAAAAGTGACCGGCAATTGAGCAAGTTGCGCCTTAGCTTCTTCCGAAATTGCGGGGATAGCCCATCCATTGGTCTTAGCAAAGGCTTCATGAAGCAGCACTTTTACAGCAGCTAAACGACGATTTCCCTCAATGACTACGTGTTTATCATCCTCTTCTGTGACAATAAGTGGTTCATGGGGGAAAAAACCGCTTGCAGCAATTGATTGAACTAATTCACGAACATCCATAGCATCCCATAATATGGTAATAATGTCCTCATCTGTCGAATTTCGTGAAATACCATATTCGGCAAGACGGGGATTTTTCCTATCAAAATGAAGAATATTCGCAGGTAATGTTTCAATTACTTCTGCTGTAGTCACAACGACCTCCTCATGCGATTCTCCGCAAAGAACTCTCACGACCGCCAATGCGACATACTGACGGAGTAGAGAGATAATGCGGGGCTATTATTAACTCGTAAGCTGAACGCTTTTGTTGAAGTGTATATTTAATAGGTAATAGTGCTATTCTGAAAGATGCATAGAGCCTCCGTATTAATTCATTGTCATCATAAGATACAATCCATTGCAATCGGTGCTGCTCATTAAGGTACTTAGCTAAAAATGCATGATCATCAGCATTATATGAATTGAGATAAAGCCGCTGTCCTTTATTTACATAAGGAGGATCAAGATAAATAAATATGTGATCCCTCCCTCGTCCTCGAGGTAAGCTTGTTTTCAGAAAATTTAAAGCATCATTGCAGGATACGTGAATGCGTTCTCTGTAACGACTCAGGTGAAAAATACGTCGTGAAAGTTCTTCTCGATTGAACCGGACGTCCATACGCCATTTGCCTTTTTGCTCATACCCGCCAATCGGTCCCGCTCCGATAAGCACACCTGAACGATTACATCTGTTCAGAAAGAAGGTTGCAAACCCTATATCAAACAGCGAGTATTTAGAAGGATTCAAACATATTTCATGTTGTTTATGCCATTCCGTAATGGTTAAAGGCACCGAAGCAATTCGCTCCATAAAACGCTCAGGATAAAGCTGAACTGAGCGCCAAAATGCATAGATGCGTTCATCGGCATCGTTCAGGTAAAGTTCAGAAACCACACCTTCTTTAAGCAGATTCAGTGCAGCACCCGCACCGCCTGCATAAGGTTCAAAGTAAGCGCACCCTCTGAGATAATTCAAATCGATTATATCAGTAAGAAAGCTGGCCAAAGCAGCTTTCCCGCCTGGATATCGTAAAGGGCTGAAATACTTCATTAATAACACATCGATGTTAACATCGGGATGCGTTCGAATCTATCAGATATTAAATAAATTTTATAATTTCTCCCCTTCAGGTTTTAATTATGTTAATCGGGCCAAAAATAAAAATCAATGCAGGATTTACTCATGCTGCAAAGGGCTATCTACAAGGAGTTCTAAAGATAATGAAAAAGTTATTAGGGTTTTATTAAAAGGAGATGCAACCCACATAAAAAAAGGGACCTAGCAAGGTCCCTTTTAGATGATTTTTTCTTACTTAGCCCAGGCTCTTTAGCGCCCGGAGGCGGCTTGGGTGCTTGAGTTTCCTCAGCGCCTTTGCCTCTATCTGGCGGACCCTCTCTCTTGTTATGGAGAGATATCTGCCCACTTCCTCAAGCGTATGGTCGCGGTCGGTGCCTATTCCAAACCGCATCCTGATGACCTTCTCCTCTTTGGGCGTGAGGGTTTTCAGCACGCTCTGTATCTGTTCTGATATCTCGGACTTTTCGGCGTCGGAATATGGCGACGGGCTGTTCTTGTCCCCGATGAAATCCTCCAGCTCGGTGTCTTCATCCCCTATGGGGGTCTGTAGAGCTATAGGGTCCTGGATGGCCCTGAAAACCTCATCCACTTTTCTTACGGGCACCTGCAGTTTTTGGGCAAGCTCCTCATTGCTGGGTTCCCTGCCCAGTTGATGGGTCAGTTCCCTGGAGGCCTTTGTGACCCTGTTATAGAATTCCATCATGTGAACCGGAACCCTGATGGTCTTGGTCTGGTCTATAAGAGCCCTGGTTATTGCCTGTCTTATCCACCAGGTGGCATATGTAGAAAACTTGAATCCCTTTTCGTATTTGAATTTGTCGACGGCTTTCATGAGGCCTATATTGCCTTCCTGAATGAGGTCGAGGAGCGGAAGCCCCCTTCCCACATAATTTTTGGCTATATTGACCACAAGCCTCAGGTTTCGTGTGATCAGTTCATTCTTGGCATCCCTGACAAGGGTATTGGCTTTCTGGAGCCTGTCCCAGATTCCCTTCAGGTCTTCGACCTTAAGGCCAATCTCGGTTTCGATCTTTTTGAAATCCTGCTGCACTTTCTTTGAGAGGGTTTCGAGTTTTTTTGAGTTGCTGCCGCCGCCGTTTCTTTTTGCCTTCTCCTTGATAATTTTACGCAGATCCTTTAGAGAGCCGTGTCTGCCCAGTTTCCTGTCGAGTTCACGGACCTTGCCCATCAGCTCTTCCAGCCTTACGAGCACTTTCCGGATGGCCTCATCCGTCCGTTCATCCTCCGTTATCCCTTCCTCATCCATGTCGATATCGGCTTCGGCTTTTTTGAAGAGAGGCATGGCGACGACGACTTCCTTAATTATGATCTTGCCCTGCTCCAGCTGCTTTGCCAGCTCGGTCTCCTCGTCCTTGGTCAGGATGGAGATATTGCCCATGGAATGAAAATAGGCTTGCACGAGGTCTTCCGTCTTTTCATATTCGACGGCTGCCTCGGGCTCCTCAAATTCCAGTTCCTCCGCGGCGGCGCCTTCCTCGTATTCCACGACCTTGACGCCCATGTCCTGCAGGAGGTCCATGAGTTCTTCTATCTCATCGGGGGAAAAATACTCCGATGGCAATGCCTCATTAATTTCATCATAGGTAAGGACGCCACGTCTCTTACCCATGTCGATTATTTCTTCAAAGATGTCTTTTTCCTTTTCCCTCATTTGCACAAAGCTCCTTTTGGGGAAAAATGCAATAGCAACCAACTATTTTCCCTTTAAATTATAGCAGGAAACTATCGGATGTAAAGAAATTCAAAAATGGAATTTATTTATTTCTTTATTATTTTGCTTATCTAAATTTTTCAGAAAATCAGAAAATTCTTTAAAAGGGGAAATGGGTCAAGCCTCACGGTCTATTAGTACTGGCCGGCTGAGCGCATTACTACGCTTACACCTCCAGCCTATCGACCTGGTAGTCTACCAGGGACCTTTAGGGGACATACATCCCGGGAGACCTAATCTTGGGGTGGGCTTCACGCTTAGATGCTTTCAGCGTTTATCCC
>JAKAEG010000379.1 GCA_021819985.1 Nitrospirota bacterium
GATTCTGCCGTTAAGCGGGGGCGGTGGGGGCGCAGCCCACACACATTGAGGCCCCAGCGCTTCAGCTCGTTGATTGGACCGGGTGGGATTAGATAAAAACCTGTTTCCAATTCATGTTATATTGAATCATGCCAAGGCGTCTTCCTGAAGAAATGCAAAAAGTGAAGCTGGTCCCTCTGTGCGCGGCCGCAAAGCTTCAGGATACCAGACTGATAGAATCTGTACTTGACGGCGCGGGTATCGACTACACTTTTGAGATCACGCCGATGGCGGGAAGCAGCATACTTGGTTTTTTGTTCGGCGCCAACAAGAAAGGAGTCATGTTCCTGGTGCCTGAAGAGATATACGAGAAATGCCTGCACCTGATTGATAATGCCGGGCTTTCGCACCTTCTGGTCAAATAGTCCCCTTTTTCTCCTGCCCTTTAAGCATTGACCCAAGGTTTTGGCGGGCTTCCGCAAGCCCGGCTTGATTTACCTCGATGGGGGTCTGGCAGAGCCTGCACTTTGCCTGATTGCCCGCCAGTATGTCTTTCATATTGAATTTGCTTTGTTTCTTGCACTTAGGGCATTGAAGCCACAACTCCAGATCCAACTCCGGCCTCCTTTTAACCTTTTTAATTTTTCGCAGAGCTTATACGGTCCTCAATTTTTCCATCTGTTTAATTCAGCAACGCGATTATTTCTTCTTTTGAGCGTGGACATGCTCACTGCTGCCATTCAGGCCGGAAGATGCGAGCAGTTCCTTTGACGCGCCGAAGATGCCCTGCCTGTCAAGACCGAACATGGCCCGTAGTTCCGCCTGGCTGCCATGCTCAACGAAAATATCGGGAAACCCCATGGACCGAAACGCGATCCCCCCCAGGCCCAGGCGCATAAGCGCCTCTGAAACGGCGGACCCGAAACCGCCAAGGACCGCGTTGTCCTCGACCGTAATTACCCGCCCGGTTGCCGCGGCGCGCCTCACCGCCTCTTCATCCAGGGGTTTTACGAACCTCATGTTGTATACGGCCACGTCAAGGCCTTCATTTTCAAGCATCCTTGCGGCTTCGAGCGCCTCAAGGGACATATTGCCTATGGCCAGAATCGCGGCATCCCGGCCGTCTTTTAACAGCCGGGCGCTCCCCATTGTAAGGGGTCCATTCACCCCCGGCCCGCTGCCATCGCCTGTGAGACCGGCATTCAGCGCCTTGCCCCTTGGATACCTGATAGCAACCGGCCCGTTTGAGTCAATCGCTAATTTCAGCATCGCTTCCAGTTCCGGGGCGTCCATGGGGGCCATGAGCGTGAGATTGGGGATGTGTCTCAGGTAAGAGATGTCGAACATCCCATGGTGGGTCGGGCCGTCTTCCCCAACTACTCCCGCCCGGTCGATCGCAAAAACAACCGGAAGTCTCTGGAGACATACGTCATGGATTATCTCGTCATAGCCTCTTTGAAGGAATGTGGAATATATGGCTACAACAGGTTTGAACCCGGATTTTGCCAATGCGGCCGCAAAGACCACCGCATGGGGCTCCGCTATACCCACATCATAGATTCTGTCCTGAAATTCCTTCTCAAATACATTAAGCCCGGTGCCCTCTTTCATGGCGGCGGTGATGGCTATTATCCGGGGATCGGTCTTTGCCAGAAGCGATAGTGCCTTTCCGAAATATTCGCTGTTGGAAATGGAGCCGGAACGCGATTTCCCGCTTTCCACCTCGAAAGGGCCGACGCCGTGAAATACGCACGGGTTTTTTTCCGATGGCTCGTAGCCCTTGCCCTTTTTTGTGACAGCATGTATGAGCACGGGGCCTTTCATGGAGGCCGCGCTCCGGAAAGTGTCGAGGACCGTCTTCATATCGTGTCCGTCTACCGGCCCTATGTAGTTAAAACCCAGTTCCTCAAAGAGCATTCCCGGCAGCACTATTCCCTTGAAGGCCTCTTCCAGCTTCTGTGCGGCCTTGCTCATCTGGGGGCCGAATTTCGGTATGCCCTTTAAAAGCTCTCTTGTAGAGTTTTTAAATCTTTTATAAAGCTCTCCCGTAAGCAGCCTGTTCAAATAGGCAGCCAGCGCCCCCACGTTCTTCGATATGGACATCTCATTATCGTTTAGTATCACGATGAGGTCTTTTTTGAGGTGCCCCGCCTGATTCAGTCCCTCAAATGCAAGCCCGGAAGTCATGGAGCCGTCGCCGATTATGGCTATTACCTTGTAATTTGCGCCAAGTTTGTCCCTTGCCTCGGCAAGTCCCACAGCGGCCGAAATGGACGTTGAACTATGGCCCGCTATGAACGCGTCGCAGGGACTTTCAGCGGGTTTTGTAAAGCCGGACAGGCCGCCCTTTTGCCTGAGTTTTAAAAAGCCCTTTTGCCTTCCGGTCAGTATCTTGTGCGTGTAGCTCTGATGCCCAACGTCCCAGACGAATTTGTCCTCAGGGCAATTGAAAACGTAATGAAGGGCGACTGTAAGCTCCACCACACCCAGGTTGGAAGCCAGATGGCCGCCGTTCTGGGAGACATGGGTTATTATGAATTCC
>JAKAEG010000068.1 GCA_021819985.1 Nitrospirota bacterium
TTGGATTCCCCCGCAAACGAAGCTTAGCCTGTCCCGGCTTGTTACTTGAAACTTGTTACTTGCCACTTGTATATGTAACAATATCGGCCTGCGAAAAAAATTCCGGGCCAATCAATCGGACCCTGATCACCGAGAGGAATTTTTTAAGAAATTTTGCAAATAAAAACCGGGATCGATGGGCTGAACCCTGCCCAGAGAGAGGCCGTGACCAGCACGGAGGGGCCTCTGCTTGTCCTTGCGGGCGCGGGGTCCGGCAAAACGAGAGTCATAACGATGCGGGTGGCCTGGCTGACCCATCTGGGCGTGCCGCCCGGCTCTATTCTGGCCGTGACCTTCACGAACAAGGCCGCGCGGGAGATGAAAGAACGGGTAAAGGCGCTGCTTGGCCGGCCTGCGGAAAGGGTAAAATCAAACCGGAACGGTCCGGATGCGGCGGGCGGAGGACGGCCCGTTATATCCACGTTCCATTCCCTTTGCCTGAACATCCTGAAACGGGAGATAGAGGCCCTGGGTTACCGCAAAGATTTTACCATCTACGACACAGGCGAGCAGGTCTCTTTATTGCGGCACATCTTAAGCGACATCAAGGTGTTCGAAAAGAGCTTCAAGCCGGAAGACGTGCTAGAGAAGATAAGCAGATTTAAAAACGGTTTTTTACAAAAGGCCCCGATTAAAGGCGGGCAGGACGATTTCGACGCGGAGGCCATGTCAGAAAGCCTGCTGCCCAGGTATCAGGAGACGATGAGGTCATTGAACGTGGTGGATTTCGACGACCTGCTGCTTTTGACCCTCCGGCTTTTCAGGGAGCACCCTGAAGCGCTCGAAAAATACCGCAAGCGGTTCCTCTACATCATGGTCGATGAGTACCAGGACACCAACAAGGTCCAGTATGATATTTTGAAGCTCCTTTCCGGGGAAAGAAAAAATATTTGCGTTGTGGGCGATGACGACCAGTCCATTTATGGGTGGCGGGGCGCAAGTCTTAACAATATTCTCGATTTTGAGAAAACTTTTCCGGGCACCAAAATAGTCCGGCTGGAGCAGAACTACCGCTCTTTCGGCAACATCCTTTCAGCCGCAAACGGGGTCATAAAAAATAATTCAAAGAGGATGGAGAAATCCCTTCGCACGGACAGGGGGGCCGGGCCCAGGGTCTGCGTTTACAGAGCGGAAAACGGCGAACTCGAAGCGCAGTGGATAGCGGGCCGGATCGCGGAAATAAAATTCGGCAAAGACCTGAAGTATGAGGACTTCGCAATAATATACAGGGCAAACACGCTCTCAAAGCCTTTCGAAGAGGCCCTCCGGTCCGCGCGTATTCCCTACACCGTTGTCGGCGGGACGAGCTATTTTGACAGGAAAGAGATAAAGGACCTGGCGTCCTACCTGAAACTTATCGCGAACAATTCAGACAGCCTGAGCCTCCTTAGGTCCTCGAGCGTACCCAAAAGAGGGCTTGGGGCCGCCACCACAACCAAACTTACGGAATTCGCAAAAGCGCAGTCCATAACCCTTCTTGAGGCCTTCAAGAGGGCAGGCGAGGTGGAAGGAGTAAAACAAGGCAGACAGGCCGGCGCCGCTGAATCCTTTGCCCTGATGATAGAAAAATATTCGGAGCTGTTCAAAAAGCGCGGGCAGATGGGAAACACCTTCAAGGCCCTGGCCCAGGAGATCGGGTTCAACGATTACATAAATGAGCTTTACAAATCGCAGGACATGGCGTTCAAGCGGATGGAAAACGCGGAGAACTTCATCCAGTCGCTTCATCATTACGAAGAGAAATCGCTTTCGGAATTTCCGGAAAAGGCCCCGACGCTCCAGGAGTTCCTTGAGCAACTGGCCCTGGACAGCGGCCCGGAGGAAAAGGAAGAGAAGCCCTTTGGCGTGGTGCTTACCACGTTTCATTCGGCCAAGGGACTGGAGTTTCCGGTGGTCTTCATCGCCTGCCTCGAAGAGGACGTCCTGCCGCACAAGAAATCGGCCCTCCCCGGAGAGGACATCGAGGAGGAAAGGAGACTTTTTTACGTGGGCATAACCCGGGCCATGAAGGAGCTGTACCTGACCTGCGCCAAAACCAGGATGAAATACGGCAAGCAGGTCCCGCTGACCCCGTCCAGGTTCCTGGATGAGATTCCGGCAGATGTCATAAGAAAGGTCGAGGACGTTGAGCCTGAAGATACCCAGCTGCAGGAAGAAAGGATAAAGGATTTTTTTGCGAAGATGAGAGAGATTTGAAGGGCGCTGCCCGTATCTCCGGTATAACTGCCGCTTATTGCCTGATATAATTTTCATCAGGCGGAAAAAATTAAGCGCGGGGAGCAAAAATTTTTGGAAAGTCGCGTAACGGAAATAGCCCTGGGACTATATTCATCCCTCAGCTCCAGCCAAAAAACTTCCTCCATTTTCGATAAAAAGAAATGGACGGGAAGACTGATGCAATGGGCGATGAAGGACGAACCCCTGAAAAGAGAAGGTTTTTTTAGGGCGGGCAACCTATATATAAACAGGAAGATCACCGGTGCGCTTGTAGGCCGTCAGCCTTTCGGGGGCCTCGGGATGTCGGGTGCGGGATCGAAGACCGGCGGCCCGGACTGCCTGCTTCAGTTCATGGAGCCGGTCTCCATAAGTGAAAACACCATGAGGAAAGGTTTTACTCCTCTTTAATGAACAGGTTCTGGTTTGTATTCATAGCTTTTTTCATGGGGTTTCTGACCGCCATTCCAGTCGGGGCCGCTCAGATCGAAATAGCCAAACGTTCGTTGAGCAATCACCTTTGGGCCGCCTACATGGTGGCGCTTGGCACTGTTTCCTCTGACGTGATGTATGGGTTTATAGCCATGTTCGGCATCGCTCCCTATTTGGAAAAAAAAGCCGTTGTCGCCATCTTTGGTTTTTTCGCAACGGCGGTGCTCCTGCTTCTCGCTTTTTTCACGTTGAAAAATAACGGCGCCGGGATTGTAGATCTGCGCAGACCAGCATTGAAAAGCAAAAAGCTGTCCCTGGCTATTGGATTCATGATCTCTGTGACAAACCCGATGATGATAGTATGGTGGCTGATCGGCGAAAAATTGATTCGGGAGCTTGGATTGATCAACAATTTCACAACCAATACTGTCCTGCTTTTCCTGGCTTCGGCCGGCCTTGGAATCCTTTCCTACCTGATTGCTATTTCAAATATTTTATACTGGTCAAAAAAATTCATATCAAATGCAATGATGAAGAAAATCAATTACGGACTTGGCTTAGCGCTCGTGCTGATGGCCTTTTATTTTTTAATAAGTTCAATTCACAAGCTCGTGACCCTGTAAAAAATTAAACAATGCCTTCTGGTCAGAAACAAAATAGCTGATATACTTTGAATCACATAAGAAATTTTTAATTCGCGATCCTTTTAATTCGCAATCCAAAATAATTCAAAAAATATAACAGTGGTCAGGCGGGAGCAATCAGATGCCGTACAACGTGCATTTCAAATTTCTGGGCCAATATATGCGAAAAATAAGAGAGGTCGGCTCCATCGCCCCTGACTCCGGAGCGTGCGTAAACGGTCTGCTCAAGTCCGTAAAGTTCAAATCGGCAAAAGTTATTATCGAGTTCGGCTCAGGAAGCGGGGCGGTGACCCGTGAAATACTCCGCCGGAAAAGACCCGATGCCGTCCTTATCTGTTTCGAAAAGAACACCGCCTTTTACGACCATCTCCGGAAAACAATTACGGGACGAAATGTCTTTATAATCCTGGCTGACGTATTCGATGCGGCGCATGTGCTCGCGTCCCGTTTCGATATTTCAGCGCGGAGTGTGGATTATATTATCTCTACCCTGCCCTGTTCATTTATGCGGATAAATGAATTATTAATAAAGGCGGTCTGCCCGTTGCTCAATGAGCGAGGGGCTTTCATTCAGTACATGCACGTCCCCTCCGTCCTCAAGGGCTTTAGACTCAGACCGATCCTGAGTAAAAGATTCAGCCGAATCGAATCGGATATAGTGTTTTCGAACATTCCTCCGGTTTTTATTTACACCTGCCGAACGGGAAACGCTCCGATTATCTAGCTTTTTGAAACAAGATCGCCGCCGTATGCCTTGCGATCATCAGGTCCTCATTTGCCTGGACCACCCTGACCGCGCAGCGGGAATCGGGCATTGAGATCACGGCTTCATGCCTTTCATTTTTTCGCTCATCAATTCGTATCCCCAGGTGCTCCAGTCCCTGGCAGGCCTGCCAGCGGACAGGGGCGGCCTTCTCTCCGATGCCTCCCGTAAAAACCAGGGTGTCCAGCCCTCCCAGTGCGGCGGCAAGGGCCCCGATATTTTTTTTAAGCTGATAACAGAACATGTCTATGGCGAGTGCGGCTGAGGGCAGCTCTTTCCTTTTTTCAAGAAGGGTCTTCATGTCCGGGCTGATCTCTGAGACCCCAAGGAGCCCCGCTTTATGATTAACCAATTCATCGATCCTTGCCGCGCTGAAACCTTTTTGATTTATCAAATAAAGCAGGACACCAGGGTCCAGGTCCCCGCTCCGGGTGCCCATCATGAACCCGCCTGCCGGGGTGAAACCCATGGTCGTGTCGATTGGCCTTCCGTTTTTTATCGCGGCCATGCTGGCGCCGTTTCCAAGATGCGCGATTACCACGCGCCCGCGTGCCTCCTCACCCAGAACGCTGACCGCGTATTCATAGGAAAGCCCGTGAAAGCCATACCGTAAAATGCCCTCATCCCAAAAAGAGGCGGGCAGGGGAAAGCGCCTGGCCGCCTCAGGCATCCCGCGATGAAAAGCGGTATCGAAACAGGCCACCTGCGGCAGATGCGGATAATGCCTGGCGACCGCCTCGATGCACCTGATCTCATAAGGAAGATGAAGCGGCGCAAAGGGGACCAGTCCCTTTAATTCGCCAAGCAGCTTTTGGTCCACCACGGCTGGGGCCGCATGCCCCGGCCCCCCATGGACCACCCTGTGGCCCACAGCCGACGGTTTCTGATTTTTTTGATTTTTGGGAATCTCCAGGCGTTCTATCAGATCAAAAATGGCGCGGACAGCATCTTCATGTTTTTTTGCCGCGAAATTTTTCTTTTCTTCCAATCGGCCTGGTCCGCTTTGCATCCATAACCGCCCGCCTTCTAGCCCAATCCGCTCCGCCGCCCCGGAGGCAAGCAGTTTCTCCTCTCCGCCACCTATCAGGTAAACGGAGAATTTGAGCGAGGAAGAACCCAGATTGAAAACCAGGACCTGGTTTCTGTTTTTATCAGAATAATTTTCGCTCTTCATTTTTTTTAAAAAAATTTAATTAAAAACCTCTAATCATCTCCTTGCCCCAGCCGGCCCCAGGTCCATTCCCTTATTTCCGGCATGTCCTCGCCGTATTTAGCTATATATTCCTTATGCTCGATGAGCTTGTCCCGGATGTATTGCTTGGTGTAGGCCGCCATGTGCCCCAGCTTGGGGACGCGGTCTATCACGTCGGCAACCAGATGGAAACGGTCCAGGTCGTTTCTTACGGCCATATCGAAGGGCGTGGTCGTGGTGCCTTCCTCCTTATATCCGCGCACGTGGATATTTTTGTGGTTAGTCCTGCGATATGTAAGCCGGTGTATAAGCCATGGATAGCCATGATAGGCGAAGATAACGGGCTTGTCCCTGGTGAACAGGACATCGAAATCCCGGTCGGACAAGCCGTGCGGGTGTTCCTCCCTGGGCTGTAACGTCATCAGGTCCACTACGTTTATCACCCGCATCCTAAGGTCCGGTGCGTGCGTGCGCAACAGCTCCACGGCCGCAAGCGTCTCAAGCGTGGGGACGTCCCCGGCGCACGCCATCACCACATCCGGGGCCTGCCCCCTGTCATTGCTCGCCCATTCCCAAATGCCGATGCCCGCAGTGCAGTGCTTGACGGCGGACTCCATATCCAGCCACTGGGGCTGGGGCTGTTTGCCCGCGACTATCACGTTTATGAGATCCCGGCTTCTTAAGCAGTGGTCGGTCACGGAAAGCAATGTGTTTGCGTCTGGCGGGAAGTACACCCGCACTATGCCGGCCTTTTTGTTTACGACGTGGTCTATGAACCCTGGGTCCTGGTGGGAAAAGCCGTTGTGGTCCTGCCGCCAAACGTGGGATGTAAGCAGATAATTCAAGGAGGCGATAGAACGCCTCCAGGTCAGATTTTTTGACACCTTCAACCATTTGGCGTGCTGGTTGAACATTGAATCCACTATATGGATAAAGGCCTCGTAACAGGAGAAAAACCCGTGCCGTCCGGTGAGCAGGTACCCTTCGAGCCAGCCTTGGCAGGTATGTTCGCTTAGTATCTCCATGACCCTTCCATTGGGCGAAAGATGCACATCCTCAGGGTAAATATCAGTCATCCATGCCCGGTCCGTGACCTCAAACAGCGCGTCCAGCCTGTTTGAGGCCGTCTCGTCAGGCCCCATCACCCTGAAATTCCTGTCGCTCTCATTTAGACGCATAATGTCCCTGAGAAAGGTTCCTGTCACCCTGGTGGCCTCGGCATTGGTCTGCCCGGGAGCGGGCACGTTTACGGCGTAATCCCTGAAGTCGGGCATTTTTAAAGTTTTAAGCAGGAGTCCGCCGTTTGCATGAGGGTTTGATCCCATGCGCCTGTTGCCCTTTGGGGCCAGCTCAGCCAGCTCCGGCATGAGTTTTCCGTCTTTATCGAAAAGCTCCCAGGGCTTGTAGCTTTTCATCCATTCCTCTAATAATTTCAAATGGCCAGGCTTGGTAACATCCGTGATCGGGACCTGGTGGGAACGCCAAAAACCCTCGGTCTTAAGGCCGTCCACCTCCTTTGGGCCGGTCCAGCCCTTTGGCGTCCTGAAGACGATCATAGGCCAGCGGGCGCGCGTAGGTATTCCGCTTTTTCGCGCCTTCTGCTGGATGTCTTTTATCTCGTCAAAAACGATTTCAAGCGTTTCCGCCATCAGCTCATGCATCTCTTCCGGGTCGGAGCCCTCGACAAAGTGAGGTGTATACCCATAACCTTTAAAAAGATTTTCAAGCTCCCCATGGCTTATCCTGGCCAGGACCGTCGGGTTGGCTATCTTATATCCGTTCAGATGAAGTATGGGCAGCACCGCGCCGTCGTTTACGGGGTTTAGAAATTTATTCGAGTGCCAGGCCGTCGCAAGAGGGCCGGTCTCCGCCTCGCCGTCTCCAACCACGCAAGCCGCGATAAGACCGGGATTGTCAAACACGGCCCCGAAGGCATGCGCAAGGGAATAACCCAGCTCGCCCCCTTCGTTAATGGAGCCGGGCGTTTCCGGCGCGGCATGGCTTGGAATGCCCCCCGGAAACGAGAACTGTTTGAAAAGTTTTTTCAGCCCGGCCTCATCCTGCGTGACCTCCGTGTAGATATCGCTATACGAGCCCTCAAGATACGTATTGGCCAGTATGCCCGGCGCGCCGTGCCCAGGGCCGGTTATGTAGATCATGTTCAGGTCCCCGGCCTTGATCATGCGGTTCAGATGCGCGTATATGAAATTGAGGCCAGGTGTTGTGCCCCAGTGGCCAAGGAGCCTGGGTTTTACGTCCTTCAGGGACAGGGGCTCTTTCAAAAGCGGATTGTCATACAAATATATCTGGCCCACTGAAAGATAGTTGGCCGCGCGCCAATAGGCGTCTATGAGCCTCATCTCCTCACTGGAGAGCGTTTTGATTTTTGTTTTTCCCTTTTCCTGTGCCTGACCAACAGTTTTCATGTATAAGGCCTCCGTTTCGAGATGGTTTATTCAGGAAGATTTTGGCTGTTAAAAATATATACCCTAGTGGGTCCATTTATCAATTATAGAGCAGAAATTTTAATCTGGGGCACGAGTGTATTCGCGATCATATTATTGTAAGACTATTATTTTTCGTCATGCCCGAGTGTCTTAGTCGGGCATCCACTTTGACGTGCTTTAAAATGGATTCCCGCCTTCGCGGGAATGACGAACAAAGAAAAGCAGAAGGGTGAGGGTGTTTGGCGGTAAAAACAATATGTTATCCTAAAAGAACATGGAAAAACTGCGGATAAAAGGCGGCGCACCCCTGAAGGGCACGGTCACGATAAGCGGCTCTAAAAACGCGAGCCTTCCCATAATGACCGCTGCCATCCTTGCCGAAGGTAAAAGCGTTTTGCGGGGGGTCCCCGCCCTGAGGGACGTAAAAACCATGGGCGCACTGCTTGCCGGTATGGGCGCGCGGTTTGCCTTCGAGGATTCTTCTGATTCTTCCCTTGCGGAGATAGATACATCCGGCCTCAATAACCCGGTGGCCGTGTACGAGCTTGTGAAAACGATGCGTGCCTCCGTGCTTGTTCTTGGGCCGCTTGCGGCCAAACACGGCAGGGCGAAGGTCTCTTTGCCCGGGGGCTGCGCCATAGGTGCAAGGCCCATAAACATGCACCTGGCCGGACTTGAGAAGATGGGCGCATCCGTTGAGCTTGAGGGCGGTTATGTCCTCTTAAAAGCAAAAAGGCTCAAAGGTGCCTCGATCTATTTCGACGTCCCCACCGTGACAGGCACCGAGAACCTTATGATGGCGGCCGCCCTGGCAAAAGGTGTGACCGTTCTGGAAAACGCCGCTCGCGAGCCAGAGGTCATAGACCTTGCCAACACTCTTGTCGAAATGGGGGCAAAGATAGAGGGCGCGGGGGGCAGTTTAATTGAGATAGAGGGTGTGGATGAGCTGAAACCCTTCAGCCACGACGTGATCCCCGACAGGATCGAGACAGCCACGTTTGCCGTCGGTGCGGCGATAACGGGCGGAGATATTTTAATAAAGAATGTAATTCCCGAGCACTTTGACGCCGTCTCGATAAAGCTTAGAGAGACGGGCGCCGAGGTCAAAAAAACACCCGCGGGCCTCAAGGTGAAAGGCCGCGGCAGGCCCGAATCCGTAAATATAACCACAATGCCTTATCCGGGCTTCCCAACGGACGTGCAGGCCCAGTTCATGGCCCTCATGTGCATAGCCATGGGCACCAGCAGAATTAACGAGACCGTCTTTGAAAACCGGTTCATGCATGCCTCCGAACTGCAAAGGATGGGGGCCGAAATAGAGATCCAGGGCGGGATAGCCACCGTTAAAGGAGTGCCCGCCTTGAAAGGGGCAGAGGTGATGGCGACCGACCTCAGGGCCAGCGCCTCATTGGTGCTTGCCGCGCTTGCCGCAAAAGGCGAAAGCGTTGTGCATAGAATTTATCACCTAGACAGGGGCTATGAGCAGATGGAGAAAAAACTTCTGGCACTTGGCGCCGATGTGCAAAGGATAAGCTAGACATATTTCAAAAATTCTTTGCATTAATCTTTGTCATTCACGCAAGCGGAGCGCGTCGGGAATCCTTCTTTTTCGGAAAGATTCCGGACAAGCCGGAATGACAGCCAAAGGCGGTTTTATTTTAAAAGGTAAGATATTTTCCTCGCTTCAAAATCAAAAAGAGTAATTTTATTTTTTAACGGGGCAGAAAATGGACGCGATAGAGGAAAAACTTAAAAAAACCCCCCGGCAAAACGGCGTTTATATCTTCAAGGATGAATCCGAAAAGGTCCTCTATGTAGGAAAGGCCAAAAGCCTGAGAAACCGCCTCAGAAGCTATTTCCAGGACGGCGCGGCCCTGGACGAGCGCAAACAGGGCATGGTGAAGAGGGTCCGCGATTTCTCTTATATCGTGACCGACAGCGAGCTGGAAGCCCTCATTCTCGAGGCCAATCTGATAAAGCAGTACAAGCCCCCTTTTAACGTCATCTTACGGGACGATAAAAACTATCCATATCTGAAGCTCACCATAAATGAGCCCTGGCCCCGGCTGGAGGTGGTGAGGCGCATCGTGCGTGACGGGGCGCTCTATTTCGGCCCGTTCATACCGGCCAGCGCGATGTGGGAGACCCTGGCCTTTGTTCGCAGGCATTTCGGCCTGAGGCCCTGCCGTTACCGGCTGGATAAAAAAATGCGCCCCTGCTTGCAGCACCAGATGGGCAGATGCCCCGCGCCCTGCGACGGCAAGAGCATATCGCAGGAGGAATACGCAAAGACGGTTGGCGAGGTCAGGCTTTTTCTCGAGGGGAAAAAGCAGGGGCTTTTAAAAGAGCTTGAAATGAAAATGAAAAAACTTGCCGAGGAAGAACTATTCGAGGACGCGGCGAGGCTTAGGGACCGCATAGAGGCGCTAAAAAGAGCGCTTGAGCAGCAGAAAGTTATCCAGCCGGGATTTGGCGACATAGACGTTATCGGGTACGCCGTCAATGGCGGAAGGCTGGCCTTCCAGGTATTTTTCATAAGACGGGGCTTGATGATAGGGGCCAAGGATTTTTACCTCCCGCATAATTTAGCTGCGGGGGGGCAGATGCCGCCGGAAGAACTTCTGGCGGGTTTCATGGAGAATTTCTACGCCAAGGAGATAATTCCCCCGGCGGAAGTGCTCGTCCGGACAAAACCCCAGGACGCGGTCGCCCTCGAGGCCTGGCTTTCTGAAAAAAAGCAGGGCAGGGTAAAGATACTCGTGCCCTTGCGCGGGAAAAAAGAAGACCTCCTCGGTATGGCCGAGCGGAACGCGGTGGAGGTCCTGAAGGCAAGGGCGGCCTCACCGGAACAAAAGACGCTTGAGACCCTGAAGGAAAGATTTTATCTGAGAAAGGCGCCGGCCAGCATCGGGGCATTCGATATATCCACTACGCACGGAGCGCAGCCTGTGGGCGGGTTCGTATTCTGGGCGGACGGGGAGTTCAGGAAGGATTTTTACAGGCATGTAAAAATAAAGACTGTCCCCGGCGGCAAGATGGACGACTACGCGATGATGGAGGAGACGGTTTCCAGGGTGCTTGCCGATCTGGCGGATGCGGGGCCGGAGCTTGTGGTTATAGACGGCGGAAAAGGACAGCTCGAATCCGCCATGAAGGCCGTTTACGGACTATCCACCCCGCCCGCGGCCGGCGTGATCGCGGTCGCCAAGAACCCGGACCGGGTATTTACCACGCGCACGGAGCTTCCCGTCAACATAGAGGACGGAAGCCCCTCCTCGCTTCTTTTAAAGAGGATACGGGACGAGGTGCACCGGTTTTCCATCGGTTTTCATAAAAAGCTCCGGGGGAAAGACATGCTTTCCTCCCCTTTGGAATCGGTGAAAGGCATAGGAAGACATAAGCGGTTTGAGCTTTTAAAGCAGTTCGGGAGCCTTGAGGCCATCAGGCAGGCTGACGAGCAGGATATCGCAAAGGTGCCGGGCATAGGCCCGGAACTTGCCCGGGTGATCAAAAACACGCTCTACGGACAGAAAAATGTGCTAGAATGACACCGGTGAAACGCTCATCGATAATACTGCTTGCGGTCTTCGCAATTCTTTTCTCTTTTATATCCGTCTCTTATGCCGCGTACCGGATAATCCTTAAAAACGGTTCGGTTATCGAGGGTATCGGCTCTTATGAGCGCTCGGACGGGCAGATAGAGTTCAGCCTTGGGGGAGGGACGGTAGGCATACAGGTTAAAGACATC
>JAKAEG010000069.1 GCA_021819985.1 Nitrospirota bacterium
CTTTCTATGAGTTCCTGGGGTATGGCAGCGCAGTTCACCTCTACAAAAGGCAGGTCCTTCCGCGGGGAAAACTCGTGCAGAAGCCTGGCTACCAGTTCCTTGCCAGCGCCAGATTCCCCGTTAATGAGCACCTTGCTGAAACCCTTTGATGCAAGCTCTATCTGCTCCTTCAGATTTTTTACAACAGGGGAGTCCCCGATTATATTGAATTTCCTCTTGACCGATTCTCTTAAAACCCTGTTTTCCTTTTCGAGGCGGGCCCGTTCGACAGCCTGTCCGGCTGTAAGGATCACCCGCTCCATGGAAAGGGGCTTTTCCATGAAATCGTACGCCCCCATCTTTGTTGCCTTTACGGCAAGCTCCGTGGAGCCATGTCCGGTTATCATGACCACCGGCAGGTCTTCCTTGATTGCCATTATTTTCATCAGCGCCTCCATTCCGTCAATGCCCGGCAGCCATACATCAAGCAGCACAAGCTCCGGCGGCCTGCTCTTTACCGCATCCACCGCGTCTTCCCCGGAAGAGACCATATCAACCTCGTATCCCTCGTCCGAGAGTATATCGGCAAGGCTCTGTCTTATGTTCTCCTCGTCATCAACAATGAGGACCCTTGGCATTTTCTTTTAGGAAACTCTCCTTTCAAAAAGCGGAAGCTCTATGACAAACGAGCTTCCCTGCGGGCTGTTTCTGTTTTCGCTTATGCGTATGTAACCATTATGTTCGGAGACGATCTTGTGTACTATCGCAAGGCCAAGACCCGTCCCGTTCTTCTTCGTGGAAAAATAAGGCTGAAAAAGTTTTTCTCTTACTTCCGGCGGGATACCGGGCCCGTTGTCCGATATCTCCATAAACAACTTGTTGGCCTTGGGGTCCGATACTATTTTAACCGAAACCTCTCCGGAATCAACCATGGCCTCTCTGGCGTTATCGATCACGTTCACAAGCGCCCGCCTGAACTGCTCCGGATCCAGATCGACCGCAGGAAGCCCTGGCGGCGCATAGATGGTAATATTGAAATCCTTATAGACCCGGTAAAGATTTTTGACCTCTTCCACCAGTGACGGCAGATCGGTGAGCTTTTTCTTTATATCAGGCATCCTGCCCAGCTTTGAAAACTCATCCACAAGCTTACGCAGGCTCTCCACTTCCGCTATTATCGTCTTTGTGGACCTTTCGAACACGACAGGAAAATCCTTGTGTTCTTCCGCCCATTTTTTCATCATCCTTTCGGTGGAAAGCTTTATCGGGGTAAGCGGGTTTTTAATCTCATGTGCTATCCTTCTGGCCACCTCCTGCCAGGCAAGCGCCCTCTGAGCGCGCACCAGCTCAGTCAGGTCATCAAAGACGACCAGGAGCCCCAGATGGCGTGATTTGGCATCTCTCAGGCCCGAAATGAAGACCCTTAGAAGGGCCTTTTCCATTTTCGGGCCGATCCTGACCCAGAGTTCCCGCTCAAGAAAGCTTATCGTATTCACGTTTATGCCTTTTATCAGGGTCTTCAATTCATTGGAGTCAATACGGGAAAGCACCGCCTCATAATGTTTTTCGATCACCTCAGGCGCGCTTATTCCGAGTATCTCGCAGGCCCTGGGATTTATCGTGAGCACGAAGCCTTCAGGGGAGAGAGAAATGACCCCGGAGCGGATATTGTCCAGTATGCCTTCCATGCAGAGCCTTCTTCTGTCGGATTCCAGATAGGCATTCTCAAGCGACTGCTTGCCTTCCTTCAGCTCGGCCACCATCGTGTTAAAGGACTCTACCAGCAGACCCATCTCGTCGGCCCCCCTGGCCGGTATCTTCAGATCCAGGTTGCCGCGCGCGACCTCTCCGGTGGCGGCAGCCAATTCGCTGATCGGGCCGGTGATACCCCTGGCCAGCTTGAGAGACGCAAACAGGGCTGTAAGCATGATGGTAAGGGCTATGAAGCCAAGCACCAGATAGAAGTTGGTCCGTATAGGCGTGCGCCACCCTTCAAGCCTGATAAGGCTTTCATTTGCCCGTTTTATGTCTTCTACATAGGAAGTGAGCCTTGGCGGAAGCATGGTGCTTGCCACGATCACGCCGCCCGACGGACGGGGGACAATACCCCTGACAATATCACCATTGGCGGTGGAGAGCACCTCCGCGCCCCTTTGGCCCCCGAAAGCGGACTGCATTGCCGGGGTGGAGTCAGACGGCAGGGACGGCACATACGAAATTTTATATGGGCCGATGTCCTTCAAACTGCCGGCATGAAGCGCGCCCATCGCCGCATCCAGGGCGCCTTCCTTTTCCTGCTGGTAAATGGACCGGGCCATGGCCAGAGAGGAAACCAGCGGGTCCCTGAACTGGGTATTGAATATCTTGTCCATATAGTTGGTCGCAAGACCGCTTGCCACCGCGTAAACCATGATAGCGGGCGTAATGGTCAGGAAGGTAAAAAGAAAAAGTATCTTTGCCCGGAACTTGAACCCTATGACCCTCCTTTTGACGCCCAGGTAAAGCTCCAGAAACCCCTTGCCGACAAGGTAGACCAGGGCAAGGAGGGCAAAAAGGTTCAGATTGAAAAGAAGCAGATAAAGCAGGGTCTCCGGGAACTCGCCGATCTTTAAAAATCTGGCCTCGAAAGGCATAAGAACGCCCAAAACCAGAATGGCGGCCACGAGCACATACAGGGCTTTCAGCTTCGAATCTTTTTTCATACGCTCTTTTTAATTTAACAGGCCCCGTCTAATCTAACAGGCTGTTGAAAAACCCGGATTTCATTAAAGACGTCATGCCCGAGGTATTAATCGGGCATCCAAGTTGACTTGTTTTTAAATGGATTCCCGCCTGCGCGGGAATGACAGACACAATCACAATAGAGTTTTTCAACAGCCTGTTAAGAGCTTTTACCATATTAATCCTCAGGGCTTCCCTCCCAGATCGATCATCGATGAGTCCTCACGGACGGAAAACTCTTTGTCCTTGATGAAAAAAAACATCTGGCCAAGCAGTGGGGGGAGGTTCCTCAGTTTGGATTCCGCGGTGACCCTCACGAAATACCGTCCTCTTGTCAGTTCCCTTAAATTTGAAATCTTTATGTTTTTAAGGAGCAGGGAATTTTTAATCAGGTCGGCACAATTGCCGTATCTTGTCTGCTCCGCCCCCCCGCTCTGCCTGGCGGTCATCATGTACTCGCCTTTTACATTGTCGCAACTTACGTCCCTTTCTATCCTTACTCCCAAAATGTACTCGTCCGGCCAGCTTGACCAATGCCTGAACAGGTCGACATAAAATACAAGGTTTTTCTCTATGCCGGCCTTCAGGTCGCTTATAAGGTTGTTGTCGAGGACAAGCTTTGCTGAAACAAAGATATTGTCCCCTTTCACGGAGACCAAAAGGGGATTTATCTGTGTGGCAAATGCATTTTTTTGCGGCAGGGCAAGGGCGACTGCCAAAAAAACAAGCAAAATGGCCCTTTTAAAAAAGAGCATTTTGGACATTTAAATTAAATTTTTAAAAAACAAAACCTTTCAAAAACAAGTTCTTTGATTGTTGATTATACCATGCGGATGCCCGAATGGGGCCAACATGATCTATATCATAGCGGCCTAAACCCCGCATCATGTAAGTTGAAGTATGAGCGAAAACGAAAAGTTAACCGCCCGGGACATAAGGAGCGCCCTCAAGCAGATAGGCGTTTATGTGGACGTGACCGAAGACGACCTCATGAAGATCTATGAGCTTGCCCTCGAGCACGCAAAAAAAGAGGCCAGATGGAAAATTCCGGTAAAGGGCATAATGACGAAGGAGGTCGTAACCATTGGCGAGGAGACCACCCTGCATCAAATGTCCGCCCTTATGAACCAGCACAGGATAAGCGGGCTTCCGGTGACTGACCGGGAGCGGCATGTCATCGGGATCGTTACGGAGGCGGACCTAATCGCAACGATATGCATAAAAAGAGGATACTCTTTCATAAGGACATTGAAATATCTTTTTGGCGAGTCCCTGCAAATCCCTGAACCGGCCGGAAACGAAAACATTGAAACGACAGCAAGAGACGTGATGAAAACCAGGGTGATAACCGCGGCCCCCGATGACGATGTAAGCCAGGTTGCCGCCATTATGGATGAAAAGAAGATCAAAAGACTGCCCGTTGTGGGTCCGGACGGGAAGCTGTCCGGGATCATTTCACGGGCCGATATTGTGAGGGCCATAGGGGTTTGAAATGATCAAGACATATCTTTTAAAAATGAAAGGCGGGGCAAAGAGCCCCCCGGGCGTGGGTCTTACGGAGGTATTTTGGTCGCTTATAGGGTCCGCCCTGGGAATAGGCGCTTGCGGATATTTATCCGCCCGGTATTTTACCGGAATGGACCTGACACTCATAATAGGCTCCTTCGGGGCCTCCGCTGTCCTCATTTATGCGGCCATAAAAAGCCCCCTGGCCCAACCGAGAAACCTGATCGGCGGCCATATAATCGGCGGCCTTGTGGGCGTGGCATGCTGGAGGCTGTTTGGCTCCAGCGAATGGCTTGCCGGCGCCATGGCGGTATCATTGGCCATCTCCGCCATGCTCATGACCAGAACGCTTCATCCGCCGGGCGGGGCAACGGCGCTCATAGCCGTGATCGGGGGCGCAAAGATACACAAGCTTGGCTATCTGTACGCTTTGGTACCCTCGGGGCTTGGCGCCCTCGTTCTTTTAGTGGTGGCCCTTGTCGTAAACAATATGGCCTCCGGAAGAAGATATCCCGAATTCTGGATATAGAAAAAACCTTGCAATGGCAATTCCGTAAGCCCCTCCTTGAGTGGGGGGTTAAGTCCTGATAAGGGCTGTGATAAATTTTTATCCCGCCCTTTGATTTTATTAATCGTCTCAAAATAGTCTGAACATCCTAATGTCGTCATTCCCGCACGTCTTTAGCGCCCGATTAAGGTCCTCGGGCATGACGAACAAAGGACGAAATCGGTAAATACTATTATGAGACCGTTAATAAGTTTCCCACAGGCAGAAATTCGATAAAAATTCTAAAATATATTCAGGCATGGAAAAGGACAGCCAACTGAACAGCGACCTTGCGGACGAGCTGGATGTGGCCCGGAAAAGGATCTCCCAACTGGAAGATCTCGTTGGCAGGTGCGCGGCAACAGAAGAGACCCTGCTTCAGTCAAACGAGATCCTCCACACCCTGATCGACGCATCTCCTGTTGCCGTAATCAACCTGGATCCCCAAGGCAGGGTGCTTATGTGGAACAAGGCCGCCGAGACTACTTTCGGATGGCAGGCAAATGAGGCCATTGGCAGTTTTAACCCTATCGTTCCCGAAGACCGCAAGGTTGAATTTGAAAAAATAAGGGAATTGGCCATGCAGGGCCCTCTGACCGGCATCGAGATAAAACGCCGGAAAAAGGACGGCTCTCCCATAGACCTGAGCCTCTCGACCGCGGCTATTTCAGATCCGAAAGGGGTCATAACCGGCTATATAGCCATGTTCTTGGATATAAGCGCAAGGAAAAAAGCGGAAGAGGAGCTTGAAAGGTCCCATTCCCGTCTGGAAGAACTGGTCAGGGAACGGACCTCCGAACTCCGCCAGGCAAATGAAAAACTCAGTAAATACTCCGAAGAGCTTGAAAGCAGCAACCGGGGGCTGGAGCAGTTTGCGTATATGGCCTCTCACGACCTTCAGGCGCCGCTGCTTGCCATTGCCACCAATCTCAAAATGTTCCTCAGGCGATACCGGGAAAAATTGGATGAGGGGACTGAAAAATTTCTGAGCGATGCCGTTGATAGCGCTATACGGATGCAAAATTTCATAAGGGGCCTTCTGGCCTATTCCAGGACCGGCACAAGAGAGCTGGAGCTGAAAAGAACGGACAGTGCCCTTGCCTTGGATACCGCGCTGGGCAATCTGGCCAGTATGATAAAGGAAACCGGGGCGGTAATAACCCGCGATAAGCTGCCCGTTCTCCATACCGATCCTTCCCAGCTGCCGCACATCTTTCAAAACCTCATCGGCAACGCGATCAAATTCCACGGAAACGGGCCTCCGCGCGCGCATGTCTCCGCAAACAAACAGACCGATCCCGGCACGGGAAAAAAGGTCTGGGTTTTTTCGGTAAAGGATAACGGCATAGGCATTCCGCCTGAGGCAAAAGACGTGATATTCGATATATTCAAGAGGCTGAAAAGCGGCGGCAGATACCCCGGGGCGGGCATAGGTCTTGCCACCTGCAAACGGATAATCGAGCGCCTTGGAGGAAGTATCCGCGTGGAGTCCGAAGCCGGTAAAGGGTCCGTTTTCTATTTCCATCTGCCCGCAGGCGATGAGTAACGGCGGCCTGAAAGAAAAGACTTGAAATGCCCAAAAAAAATGCGAAACTAAGGAAAAGACGGTTTCCCCTGTCTCAGCCAATTGCCTTAAAAAAACGAAACAAAATTTTTTTATTTTTATAAATTCCGAATTTTTGTTTTACGGCTGTCATAAAATAAAAAACCTGAACATCATTCCGGGGGTCCGGGAGGTCCATGGAAGAAAGAAGAAGCAATCCAAGGACATGCCTTTCAATACCTTTAAAGTGCCTGTGCCGGCTTAAGGAGGACGAGGACCTGAGCATGTCGATCGAAGGGGTCACATCGGACATGAGCGAAACCGGGCTGCGTTTTTACACGGGAAAAAACCTGAGCGATTGCTCAAAAATAGAGATACGCTCCCCAAACTGGAGCGGCGCCAAAAAAGGCAAGATCATGTGGCAGGCCATAATGGCGGATATGGGAATATACCAGGTGGGAGTATCTCTCCAGCATGAGGACCCGGAGTTCGCAGGCCGTATGAAACCCGCAAAGACCTTTTAAATTAAATTAAAAATTTTTTACACGCTCTTTATCAGGTAAACCAGAAGTAATAGACCGGTAATGAGCACAAAGGCCGTCAGGGCAACGTTGAGGGTGGCTTTCGGGTAATATCTCTGCTCGGAGATCTCCTTTCTTACCTCTCTGTACCTGGCGAACGCGAAGGCAGCAAGCACAATTCCAAACAGCACAAACACCATTCCAAGGATAGCGGAATAGCCTTGAGTATGGAGAGTGCTTAACGCCTTGCTTACACCTGCGGGCTGGCCCGCGGCCGACAACCCGATCCTTTCCAGCAGGACAAGCCTTTTAATGAAAAAAGCAAACCTCTCAAGCACAAAGCCAAAGGCCATTATGCCTATGCTTGTCCTTATCCAGGACAGAAAGGTCCGCTCGTTTGCAAGGTGCTCCCGGCTAAAGTCTTTCTGGTCTTGTTTGGGAGCCTCTCCTGCGGTCATCATCACATCAAGTGTACCAAAGAACCTATCTCAAAATCGATTCTGAAGCGAAAGAGAGAAGAAATTGTGGCAGACAAGGATTAAAGGGAAAATCGCCCGGAGGCGCAGTAGCACTGCGTTGAGGACGATTTTTCATTTACGACGCAGTATGCCGCCATTTCGGCCTCTTGCAGCCAGAAGCTATTTTGAGATAGGTTCTAAACTATGCGGGCCCGGTCTTGCCGGCAAGGAAATCGAACAATCCGGACACAAAGGCCCTGAAATTAAGCGGCTGCCGTTTGAGGATTCTTATGGCCGTATGCTTGGCCAGATATGCGGCAAGCACAACAGGCAAATACCATGGATAATATTTTTTTGTGAAATAAAGCCCGTTGCGCACCCAGTAATAATCCGCCTTGCCGCTTATGCCGCCCTCCGCTTTACCAATTGTCCCGCCTTCCTTGTGCAACACCCTGCTATCCGGACAATAGAGGCGCTTGAAACCATTCCTGCCGGCCCTTATGCCCCATTCCACATCCTCCCAGTAAAGGAAATATTTTTCTTCCAGCAGACCCACTTTGAACAGGACCTCTTTTTTAACGAGAAGGCTTGCACCGCATACGTAATCCAGAGGGAAAGGCTTGTCCCACTGCCCGTCATCTTTCCGGCCCGCACCCATTATGAAGGCGTTTCCGGCCGCGGGCCATATCATGCCGCCTCCGGCCATCTGGAGATTTTTTGGTTTTTCTTTTTCCGGTGCATCCGCATAAAGGAGTTTTGAGCCTGCCATGGCCGCCTGGTTCTTTTGCGCGCAGGAGACCAGGGCGGAAAGAGCGCTTTCTTCGGGCACGGTGTCGTTATTGAGCAGCCAAACGTATTCAAAATCGTTTTTTTTCAGGGCATATCTTAACCCAACATTGTTGCCGCCCGCATAGCCCAGGTTTTCCCCGTTCTGGATGAATACCAGAAACGGTCTTTCAGTTCCCGGACCTTTGGCCTTTTCTTCCGGACGGCCGCCGGATTCGGCTTCGTGTCTGGTATAGCTTATAAAACCCGCGCCCGCCTCGAAAGCCCATTTTTTCACATTCTTTTCAACAGTCAAAAAATCGGCGGAACCATTGTCCGGCAGAATTATTTTGTAATCCGGATAGTCCTGTTTCAGAAGGGCTTCGAGGCAGTCTCTGGTTGCGTCCCAATTGTTCCAGTTAAGAACGAGGATATACACCATGGCGTTTTTTTATTTTACGAAATCGAACCGATGAAATCTTTAAGCGCATCCTCCCAATCCCTTGTCCTTATGCCCCTGGCGCTTTCAAGAGGGGACCAGAGCGGCCGCCTCGCCTTTGTTTTGTATGCGGTATGGGAAACCGGGGTGATATCGGCCTTAAGACCGGCCAGCTCTACTATTTTTACAGCAAACTCATACCAGCTGCATACGCCGCCATTTGCGGCATGGTACAGACCGAAGGGGCGCTCCCCGGTAACAAGCCGCCATATCTCTTTTGCGGCATCGGCCGCATAGGTGGGCGACATATGGATATCGTCCACTATCTTCATGGGCTCGCCTTTTTTGGCCTTGCCCAAAATGGTATAAACAAAATTTCCGCCCTTGCCGCTTGCCCCGGCCCTGCCGTACAGGCCAGCCAGGCGCACTATGTAGTGGCTGCCGGTGAAGTTTGCCACATAAAGCTCCCCGGCATATTTGGATATTCCATATGTGTTCAGGGGATTGGCAACATCGTCTTCATTGTAAGGGGAGGGTTTTTTATCGCCGTCAAATACATAATCGGTGCTTATGTGCATAAGCACCGCGCCGTTTTTTTGGGCGGCCATGGCCAGATTTTTCACTCCAAGCGCGTTTACCTTGAAAGCCGCCTCGGCGTCGTCCTCCGCGTCATCCACCCGCACGTAAGCCGCCGTGTTTATAATGATATCGGGCCCGGCCCCGGCTATAACGGATTCAGCCTGCCCGGGCAGGGTTATATCCAGCCTGCTTCTGCCCAGGGGAATCAGCTCGATGCCTTCGGGTTTAGAGGAGATCAGTTCGGTGCCCAGTTGTCCTGCCGGGCCGGTAATGGCAACCTTAAGCATTTTTAATTAATTCAACTGGGGGAGTGAAATCCCTTTTTCGTCTTCATCTCTTCAAAGCGCTTCCTGAGCTGCTCCGTAAATGACTTTGCCTCTGCTTCTTTTTTAAAAAGCCAATCGCTATGCTGGCGGTACCATTCAACGGTGCGTCCGATACCCTCTTCAAAACGGACACGGGGCTTCCAGCCGGTCTCCTTCTCGACCTTCGAAGTATCCACGGCGTACCTGAAGTCGTGCCCCGGCCTGTCCGGGACATATGTGATGAGTTCTTCCCCCTTGCCCAGAAGCTTCAGAATAGAGACTATCACGTCTCTGTTCATCTTCTCTTCATTGCTGCCTATGTTATAGGTCTCGCCCTGCCTGCCAGCTTCCATTATGCTCATGACCGCCTCTGCACAGTCTTCCACGAAGAGCCAGGTCCTGATGTTTTCGCCTTTTCCATACAGCGGTATGTTTTCGCCCCGGAGGGCCTTGGCTATCACAAGCGGGATGAGCTTTTCCGGGTATTGCCAGGGGCCGTAGTTGTTGGAGGGCCTGATCGTGGTGACCGGAAGCCCATAGGTCTTCCGGAAGGCCCGCACGAACATGTCGGCGGAGGCCTTGCTAGCGGAATACGGAGAGTTGGGGACAAGACAGTTTGACTCGCTGAATTTGTCCTCGCCTGCTTCGAGGTCGCCGTAAACCTCATCGGTTGATATATGTATGAACCTCTCTATCCCGTACTCAAGGGCAAGCTCTAAAAGGTTTTCAGTTCCTATCACATTTGCTCTTATAAAGGAAGCGGGATCGAGAATACTTCTGTCCACGTGGGTCTCGGCTGCAAAATGGACAAGGGCCTGCGGCCTTTCCGAGCTTATTACCTCCGCAAGTTTGGCCTTGTCCGAGATGTCCGTCTGGTGGAAGGATATTTTTATTTTTGACCTGATCTGCTCCAACCTCTCCAGGTCCCCCGCATAGCTAAGGGCATCTATACAAACAGGGGTGTGCCCCTTTTGTACCGCAAGCCGCGTAAAGGCGCTGCCTATGAACCCGGCCGCGCCGGTTATGGCAATTTTCATTTTTTGTCCGCCGCTCCATATTTAAAATTATTTCTGGCCTCTTTTAAAGAGGGCAGCCGCGCATCCTTTTCAGAGACCGCTGGGTCTTCTATGGGCCACTTCACATTGATATCAGGGTCGTTCCAGATTATGCCGCTGTCGTGCTCCGGAGAGTATTCATCCGTAGCCGTGTAGAGGACGTCCGTATCGTCTTCCAGGGTGGCAAAGCCGTGCGCGAAACCCGAAGGGATCCATAGCATGAGCTTGTTTTCGCCCGTAAGGGTGGCGCCCACCCATTTGCCAAAATAAGGCGAGCCTTTCCTGATATCGACCGCCACATCAAATATAGCCCCTCTTGAGACCCTCACAAGCTTTCCCTGCGCCCTCGGGTCCAATTGATAATGGAGCCCCCTTAAAATACCCTTTTTGCTCCTTGAATGATTGGATTGCGAGAAATCGAGATCGATACCCGCCGCCTTGAATTCCGAGCGTTTGTAGGTCTCAAGAAAAAAACCCCGATCGTCTCCGAACACCCTGGGCCCGATCAGGACAATTTCCGGGATATCTAGTTTTTTAAACGTAAACGGCACCGTCGTCCCCTGTTTTCATCCGTTGATTATAACCTTAATTAATTTAAAAAACAGCCCGGAAGGGAAAAAGAGAAACAGGGCGGGGAGTCAGCTGATTTTGTGCTTTTGGCCGGGGCATGGGGAGGATCCCCATATCTCACATCCCCTATTCATCGCCCCTGGCGGCCTTTATCAGGTATTTGCCGTATTCGGTCTTCTTAAGGGTCTCGGCCATTTCAAGGAGGGCCTCTCTGCTTATCCAGCCCTTTGAATAGGCGATCTCCTCGATGCAGCCCACCATGTAGCCGGTCCTGGTCTCTATGGTGGCGATGAACTTGCTTGCTTCGAGGAAAGAGTGGTGTGTGCCGGCATCGAACCAGGCAAACCCCCTGCCTATCGGGTTGACATGGAGGGCGCCCTTTTTAAGGTAATGCTCGTTTACGCTTGTTATCTCAAGTTCGCCACGACTGGAGGGTTTCACCCCTTCAGCGATTTCCGGACAGTTCTTGTCGAAAAAGTAG
>JAKAEG010000070.1 GCA_021819985.1 Nitrospirota bacterium
TTTTTAAAAAATTAAAAAATCCCTGGCCTGCATTGGGCAGAGATTTCGTTTGTGGGAGACGGCTTCATTTGGCAATAATTTCAAAGGCCAGGGCCGTCTCTTTTTAATGGGAGAAAAGGGGAGATTTTGTTCAGTAAAGAGTAAAAATTCGTAAGAAAGGGAGATTACAAAATGAGGTACAAACGTTATTTATTGTTTTTGTTTTTTGCCGGTTTCATCATGTTTCTGGTTTCCGCCTGCGGAGGCGGAGGGACAACTTCACCGGCTGGCTCGAACGGTACAGCCAACATATCGCTTACCGACGCGCCGGGTGATTTTGAGCACGTATACATAACTCTTAGCTCAGTATGGGTCCATGCGAGCGCCAATGCCGATATCAGCAACACGGCGGGCTGGGAGAAGTTCCCGCTTTCATCTCCGGTGACCATAGACCTTACGCAACTGGAAAACGGCCAGCTCAATAAGGTGTGGTCCAACTTGAGCCTGCCTGCGGGCAACTACCAGCAGATAAGATTTTTCGTGGTCTCGACTGAGGACGCGCTTGCTCCCACCGCAAGTGCGCTTGGATTAACTTACAACAACGAGGTCGTAGACGCGCAGGGAGTGCATCCTCTCCGCATACCCGCCCCCGCAAGCGGCATAAAGCTTATCGGCACGTTCAATATGTCTGCAGCCGGGACCCTTGATCTGGGTGTGGACTTTGACGCGCTCCATGACATTGTGAAATTGGGATCGCCTGTTGCCTCAAACACGGAATACATTCTTAAACCCAGGCTTACCTATTTTGACCTCGATAACGCAGGGGCCATTACGGGTTCGATAGTAAACGGGGCGGCCCTGGACGCAAACGATCATTTCGTGATAAAGGCCGAGCAGCTGAACTCCGACGGTACTTATCATGTGGTCCGCCGCTGGACGGGAGTGGATACAAAAGGCAATTTCACCTTATATCCGCTAGCACCCGGCGCCTATGACGTGGTAATCAGGGGCCTCAATACTGAGACCATGATAATCAGAAATGTGCCGGTCACAAAGGGCACCACTCCTACTGATAACCCCACGTCAATTGGGACCGCAATAACAATAACGCCAGGAGTCGATTACCTGTCAAACGGCACCGTAAGCCCGACCGGCGCGTGGGTGCAGTTCTACCAGACCCCGACCACAACCGATATGCCTTACGAGATAAGATACAGGCACTTCGATCCGCTTACGGGCCAATACGGGAACTTCGCGCTTTCAAACAGCCCCATGCAGGTGGGTGTCTACAATAGCGGAAGCGCGATCTCCTTTAATACGACCATCCCTGCAAAGACCGGGGTTTATACCGCCTACGCGAATGCGGAACTTTACAACAGAAGCAATCCCGTCACGGTAGGTTCGTCAACCCGGGCGGTTTTTGGGCCGCTTAATATAACCGCCCCCGCCGTGGCTCATAAAGTGACCGGGACGATGTCCATGAACGGGATGGGGTCGTTTACAAACGGTTACGTGATAGCTACTTACGGAGGGCTAATAGTAAATGCGGTAAGTCTTCAGTCACCGGCTCAAGGCAGCCCTTACGTGGACGGAAACCTTCCCGGCGGTGTGCCGAACGCGTTTTACGGTATAGAGTCATGGGCATGGTCAAGCAACTCCTTTGCGATCGGCAGGCCCAGGATGGCCGATCTGACTAATGGTGACGATACGGTAAATATCCAGATGAAGACCTTCAAGCCTTAGTCTTTCAGCCGGATAAATCTATTTTTCAAAAGAAGGGGGGCGAAAGCCCCCCTTCTTAAATATGTTTAATTTATTCAGGTCTATTCAGAAAAATACTTGGAAAGACGCTGCTACCGGTTGGGGCTGTTGAAGATAAAAATGTATTCGTTCTTTTTGGCCAAACCTAAATCTTCGCGGGCAAGTTTTTCCTGGTAATATTCATCGTGGCTGTAATTTTTCATAGAGGCCTTGATCCTGTCATCCTTCTGCTTAAGCTCCGCCACCTGGGCACTGAGCGCCCGGCTCCTGTCTTTAAGGGTCATCAATTTCAGATATCCCATATCTCCAAAGACCAGCGCGCCGGCTATATACAGAAGGCTCAGGAGCATAATAGTCCAGAAGATGTAACTGGACTTCTTTTTTTCGGCCCTTATCTGTCTCCAGACGGCGTTTCCGCCAGCTCCGGCAACCGGAGCCTTCACGATCTGTCTGCCCCCTCCGCTGAATGCCATATTAACGGGTATTATATGCCATCAGCGGATATTATAAAAGACCGAGGACCCTTTGAATAAAGCGGCCCACCCGAGTTCACCCTCGATCCTTAAGAGCCTGTTGTATTTCGCTATTCTTTCGCTTCTGGAAACGGAGCCGGTCTTGATCTGGCCGGTATTGCAGGCAACCGCCAGGTCGGCTATCGTTGTGTCCTCGGTCTCTCCTGAGCGATGGGAGATTACCGCGGTGTACCCGGCCGTCTTGGCCATCTCTATGGCCTGGACGGTCTCGGTAAGGGTGCCTATCTGGTTCAGCTTTATGAGGATGGAATTTGCGATATGTTTTTTGATGCCTTCGGAAAGTATTTTCGTATTGGTCACGAAAATGTCGTCGCCCACAATCTGGACATGCCCGCCGATCTTTTCTGTAAGGAGTGCCCAGCCCTTCCAGTCCTTCTCTCCCAGGCCGTCCTCAATGGAGATGATGGGATATTTTCCGGCAAGCTCCTCGTAATAGCCGCACATCTGCTCAGCCGTCTTTTTCCCGCCTTCGAATTCGTACTTGCCGCTTTTGTGGAACTCCGATGCGGCGGCATCGAGGGCTATGAATATCTGTTTGCCGGGCGTGTAGCCCGCCTCTGCCGCGGCTTTCAATATGAGCTTTATGGCTTCCTCATTGGACTTGAGGTCCGGGGCGAAGCCGCCCTCGTCTCCTACGGCGGTATTCAGCTTTTCCTTTTTCAGTATCTTTTTAAGGGTGTGGAATATCTCCGCGCCAGCCCTGAGCGAATCGGAAAAAGAGGAAAACCCCGCGGGCATCACCATGAACTCCTGGATATCCAGGTTGTTGTCCGCGTGCGCGCCCCCGTTAAGTATGTTCATCATGGGGACCGGAAGGAGCCTCGCCTCGATTCCGCCTATGTACCTGTAAAGGGGCAAACCCGTTTCGAGGGCCGCTGCCCTGGCGCAGGCAAGCGATACGCCAAGAATGGCGTTTGCGCCAAGCTTGCTTTTATTTTCCGTGCCGTCAAGCTCTATCATCATGTTGTCGATGCCGGCCTGGTCTCCCCCATCCATGCCGATGAGCTTTGGCGCTATTGTCTTTTGTATATTTTTTATGGCCTTTTGCACTCCCTTGCCAAGATAACGGCCCTTCTCGCCGTCTCTCAGCTCCAGGGCCTCTCGTTCCCCTGTGGAGGCTCCGGAGGGGACTATCGCGCTTCCTGATATGCATCCCTGTATCCAAACCTCGACCTCAACGGTAGGATTACCCCTGGAGTCCAGGACCTCTCTCGCCTTTATATCAGTTATGCTTCGCATTTTTTTAAAAACCCCTCCTCCGGTAAAATTTTATAAAAAATCCGTTCAGCTCTTTTTACTAAAAAATTCTTATAAGTAAAGAGGCAGGAGCCCCTAATCCGTCATGCCCTAGGACCTTGATCGGGCATCCATTTTATTAAATTGGCCAGTCTTTATCAAAATAAAACCGGGCGCTAACTGCCTGCGGGAATGACTAAAAAATATAAGACCTTGCCTGCGAACTCCTTAATAAAAAAATCCGCCCGGCTTTTTTTAGAGCCCCGTTTACTTCTCTTTAGGGCTATGGATGGCCTCGCCGTGCACGGCCTCGCAGGCCTCCATTACTCCCTCGGACAAAGTGGGATGGGTGTGAATGGTGTCGGCCACCTGCCTTACGGTCAGCCCGTGCCTGAGGGCCACTGCCATCTCGTGTATCATGTCGGAGGCGTGCGCCCCGACTATATGTGCCCCAAGCACCCGGTCGGTCTCCGGGTCCGCAAGTATTTTTATGAAACCGGCTATCTCACCTATTGCGTGGGCCTTTCCAAGCGCGCGGTACTGGAACCTGCCCGCCTTTACCTTTATGCCTTTTGCTTCCGCCTGAAACTCCCTGAGCCCCACCGAAGCTATCTCCGGAACTGTGAAGACGGCCGCGGGGACCGCCGAGTAATCCATTGTCTGGTTGCCGCCGCAGGCGTTTACAGCCGCGATGATGCCCTGCTTTGATGCCACATGGGCAAGAAGCATCTTGCCGGTCACGTCGCCGACGGCATAAACTCCAGCAACGTTTGTCTCCATCTTGTCGTTGACAAGTATCTCCCCGCGTTTGCCCTTTTCGATGCCGGTCTCCTCCAGGCCAATATTCTCGACATTCAGGGACCTGCCGATGGAAACGAGCATCTTCTGGGCGGTCAACTCCAGGCCTTCCGAGGTGAACGCATGGACACCGTCCTCACGGACTTCCACCTTCTCTATTTTCGTCTTTTTATGGGTAAGCTTTATCTTTCTTTTCTTGAACTCGCGCTCCAGGAGGTCCGAGACTTCCACGTCCTCCGTTGCAACAGCCCTGTCCATCATCTCGACCATGGTTATATCGGCGCCAAGGGCCCCGAAGATACTGCCAAACTCGCACCCGATGACCCCGGCTCCAACGATTATCATGCTTTGAGGTATGCCGTCCATATTAAGGGCATCGTCGCTTGAAAGGACGTTCTTGCCGTCAAACGGGAACGTGGGTATGCGGGCGGGCCTTGATCCTGTGCAGATTATTACCTTATCGGTCTCGATGGTCTCTACGCCATCTTTCCCGGTCACTTCCACTTTATTTGCGCCAACCAGCTTTCCCCTGCCTTCGACCAGGCGGACGCCCCAGCTTTTAAACAGGCCTTTTATGCCTTTTACCTGGGTATCCACTATCTTGTTCTTGCGGTCCATCATGGCCCCGAAATTCGGGACCGGCTCGCCGCTGATATCTATGCCGAATTTATTAAGTTCTTTTGTCTTCATGAAAAGCTCCGCGCTGGCCGCAAGCGCTTTGGTGGGGATGCACCCGCGGTTAAGGCATACGCCGCCCACCTCCGCGGCTTCCACCACTGTCACCTCTGCGCCGAGCTGCGCGGCCTTTAGCGCCGCTACGTAACCACCTGGGCCCGCGCCTAGAACCGTTACTCTCACTTCTCCTCCTTAATCAGCGCTTCGTATTCGGAGGCGTCCATAAGCGCATCCACCTCGGAAGGTTCGGAAAGCTCTACGACGGCTATCCAGCCCTTTTCATACGGGTCCTCGTTTATGATCTCCGGGTTGTCCGAGAGGTCATCATTGATTTCGACCACGGAACCGCTTACAGGGGATATCACAGGGGAAGTCGCCTTGGTGGATTCGATCTCCGATATTTCCTGGTTTGCCTCCACGCTCGTGTCGACCTCCGGCAAGTCGATATAAACTATGTCTCCAAGAGCTTCCTGGGCGTAATCCGTGATGCCGATCGTCGCCTTACCGCCGGAGATTTTCACCCACGTGTGTTCTTTGTGGTACTTCAGGTTGTCTGGATTCATAGTTTTTTAAACCCTCCATATTTGTTTTCATTAAAGGTTAGTATAACAATTACTGTTTTTCAAATAATTCAGATAATTCAGGAACAGATTTTGAAATTCAAACACAGGCGGTATTTTTTGTCAAGAAAAGGCGAATAAAATTTACCCGCCCTGAAATTATTTTCCTTTTGCTTTCTTTTTAAGCGACAGGAGTTTCTGCAGGGCCTGCTCTGCGGATATATCCTCAGGAACTCCAAGCAGCTCTTCCACTATCGCGTCTTCTTTGTTGCCAAAAAGCCCAAGCTGCCGCGTGCGCCCCTGGCCATTTGCCCATAACCTTGGGGTGCCGCCCGAGGCAAGCACCTGTTTTTCCAGGTTGGACAGGATGGCCTTTGCCCTTTCCACGATCTCCTGGGGAAGCCCTGCGAGCCTGCCTACCTGTATGCCGTAGCTCTTGTCGGAGGGGCCGTCCTCGATGCGCCTTAAAAATATTATTTCGTCTCCCCACTCCTTAACGGCCACATTGCAGTTTTTTATGCCATCCAGGCCCATTGCCAGCTCGGTAAGCTCATTGTAATGGGTTGCAAAGAAGGTGCGGGCCTTTATGTCCTTTACAATGTGCTCGGCGGCGGCCCAGGCTATGCTTATCCCATCGAAGGTGCTCGTCCCCCTGCCCACCTCGTCAAGGACGATGATGCTCCTTTTTGTGGCGTTATGGATTATATTTGCGGTCTCAAGCATCTCGACCATGAATGTGCTCTGCCCCATGCTAAGAAAATCGGATGCGCCTATGCGGGTGAATATTCTGTCCGCGATACCCATGCGCGCGCGGTCTGCCGGAACGAAGGAGCCGACCTGGGCCATAAGAGCTATCAGTGCATTTTGCCGCATGTAGGTGGACTTTCCGGCCATATTGGGCCCGGTTATGATAAGCATCCGCACATCGTCGCCGTCCATGAACACGCTGTTGGGAATAAACCGCTCCCCCAATTGCAGGCGCTCTATCACCGGGTGCCTGCCGTTTTCTATCTCCAGGGCGAAACTGTCGTCCACCTCGGGCCTTACATAATCGTTCCGTTTGGCCACGATAGCAAGGGAAATGAGGAAATCCAGCCGCCCGATCTGCTGCGCGGTCTCCCTCAGGGCCGCCGACTGGGTCTTCACTTTTTCGAGCACTCCCGTAAACACCTCATATTCAAGGGCCGTCAGCCGCTCCTGGGCCCCGAGCGTCTTGGTTTCATATTCCTTCAGTTCTGGCGTAATGAACCTTTCGGCGTTAACGAGGGTCTGTTTTCTTATGTAATGGACGGGCACCTGCGGGAGATTGGGTTTCGTTATTTCTATGAAATAGCCGAAAACCCGGTTAAAGCCCACCTTCAAGGAGGCGATCCCCGTGTCCTGCTTTTCCCTTGCCTCGATCCCCGCGATATAATCCCGCGAGTGTGTGCAAAGCATCCTCAGTTCATCCACCTGCGAATGGAAATTTTCCTTTATTATCCCGCCATCCTTAAGCCCAAGCGGCGGATGCTCCTTGATGCTCGTCTCAAGGAAATCGCACAGGCCGGTAAAATCGCCGATGCCGGCAGAAACCTCCGTTAAAACGGGGTCCTCCGATGAGGCAAGCGCCTTTTTTATGCCGGGAAGCGGCTTTAGAGAGTTTTTAAGGGCGACCAGGTCCCTTGCGTTTGCCGTGCCCATGCGCACCCTGGCCCCAAGCCGCTCAAGGTCCTGTATCTTCCTTAGCGCCCCTCTCAGCCTGTCCGTAAGTTCGTATTCGCCCACCAGAAGCGAGACGGCCCCAAGCCGCCGGTTCACTTTGTCCGCCTCGACCAGGGGGTTGAGGACCGCGTTTCTTAAAAATCTTCCTCCCATGGGCGTCAAAGTCTCATCCAGGGCCCACAGGAGGGTCCCATCCCTTCCGCCGTCTTTGAGGTTGTGGATGAGTTCAAGGTTTCTCCTGGTTGAGTAGTCCAGGAACATGGCTGAGCTGTCTTTAAGGTGAATCAGCTTTGTGAAGCTTAACTGGCCGCGCTGCGTGCTTAACAGGACCGACAACAGGGCGCCCGCCGCCGAGACCGCGGCGCGCAGGCCCTCGCAGCCGAAGGCCGCAAGGCTTGAGACCTTGAAATAGGAAAGCAGCCCCCTGTACGCCTCGGAATAGTCGAAGAGGAAATCATCCGCCGCCGTGGTGAAGTAGTTTTTGAGCGCCCCGGCGTACCGGAGGTCCCGCCCCAGGCTCTCGGGGTACACTATCTCTCTTGGCTCGAACCTGCCTATTTCGTCCTCAAAAGGATTTCCCGTCTCGAAAAGGAAAAACTCCCCCGTGGAGATATCCGCCAGCGCTATGCCGTGCTTTCTTCCGACAGGAAAGAACGAGGCTATGAAATTGTTTTCCTTCGGGTTTTCGGGCGTGTGAGTGCCGGGAGTGACCACGCGCACCACTTCCCTCATGACAATACCTTTGGCGTCTTTCGGGTCTTCGACCTGCTCGCAAACAGCCACCTTCCGCCCGGCCCCGATAAGCTTGTTTATATAGGTTTCAGCGGAAAAGTACGGGATGCCGCACATGGGCACAGGGTCGTCCTTGCTTTTGTCCCTGGATGTAAGGGCGATCTGCAGTATGCTGGAGGCAGCCTTGGCATCCTCCCCGAACATCTCGTAAAAATCACCAAGGCGGAAGAACAAAATTGCGTCCGGGTAACGCTCTTTGATCTGCTGGTATTGCTTCATCAAGGGGGTAAGCTCTGACATCCCGGAAATTAAACCATTAAAGGAACGGAATTTTCAAGAAGCAGTAAAGGGCGGGCCTGTTTACCGGACACAAGATTATGATATACTACAAAACATATGCGGAAACCGGCAGTATTGATGTTGGCAATTGTCGCATCGCTTATTATGGCCGCAAGCTCATACGGGTTTGCGGGTACGACAGGTTCCTGTTCCGGGGACTGCCGTTCCTGCCATTCGCTTAAGCCATCCGAAGCCCAGGTGATACTCGATTCCTTTAACCCCTCGCTCAGGGTCCTTTCCGTCCATAAGTCGAAAGTTGGCGGGCTATGGGAAGTCACCTTCAACTATATGAGCAAAAAGAACGTGGTCTATATCGATTTTGCCAAGAAGCATCTGATCCAGGGTGCCATTATAGACATAAAGACCAAAGCGGATATAACCAATGAACGTGTATCCGAGCTGAACAAGGTAAATGTTTCCAAAATACCCCTGAAGGACGCGCTTGTAATGGGGAAAGCGGATGCCCCCATCCGCGTGATCGTCTTCGACGACCCGGTCTGACCCTTCTGCTCAAGGCTTCATCAGGTGATGAAGGACATAGTCAATAAAAGAAAAGACATCGCTTTTTATATAAAGCTGTTCCCTCTTGCCATACACCCGGGATCGAAGGAGAAGGCGCAGGAGATAGAATGCAAGCACTCATTGAAACTCCTTGAGGACTCGTTTGCCGGCAAGGCGCTTCCCAAACCCGAATGCAAGGCGCCGGAAATAGACCAGAACATCGCCCTTGGAAAAAGCCTGAACATTACCGGCACTCCCACACTTATACTTCCAAACGGGGTGGTCGTGGTTGGCGCGCTGCCGGAGCAGGCTTTGCTAAACCGCATAGACCAGGCCGCAAAAGAAAAGAAGAAGTAAGAAGCTTCCCCGCCCTCGCGTTCCGGCCAGCCAGTCCTTCAGCTATAAAAATGTAGGTTGGGTTAGCGTAGCGTAACCCGACAATTCCGAAAGAGATATTTTAATCGGAGTTATAACCAACAAATGACAGCAACAAGGTTTTGTCGGATTACGCTTCGCTAATCCGAACTACTCACTTGGAAAATGGATTCCCGCCTGCGCGGGAATGACGAAAGAAGGCTCTAAAATGTGGAAAGTAGACGTCATGCCCGAGGTATTAATCGGGCATCCATCCCATTTTAAAAATTAATTTTGAGATAGTTCTACTCTTCCAATGGTACGTCCAGCTTTATATGAAGTTCCCTTAATTGTTTTTGCTCCACGTTGGACGGCGCGCCGCTCATCAGGTCGGAAGCCTTCGAGGTCTTGGGGAATGCGATGACGTCCCTTATGGACTCCGCCCCGCATAGCAGCATCACCAGCCTGTCCAGCCCAAGGGCAAGCCCTCCGTGCGGCGGAGCACCAAACTGAAGGGCGTCCAGCAGAAAGCCGAATTTCTTTGCCGCGTCCTCTTTTGATATTCCAAGCATCGAGAACATCCTGCTCTGCACGTCCTGCCTGTGTATACGGATAGAACCGCCGCCTATCTCATAACCGTTAAGCACTACGTCATAGGCCTTTGCCCTGAGTGAGGAAAGGAGCGCCTTGTCATTGATATCTCCCGCAAGTATCCTCTCCACATCGTTGTCGGAAGGAGACGTAAACGGATGGTGCACGGCCGCAAACCGCTCCTCCTCGTCATCCCACTCAAGAAGAGGGAAATCCACGACCCACAGGGGCTTCCAAACAGCGCCCTCCGGTATAAGCCCCAGCTTTTTGCCAAGTTCTATCCTGAGCCTTCCAAGCGTGTTCTGGACCACTTTTTCGGTGTCCGCCACGAAAAGCATCATATCGCCTTCCTGCGCCCCAAGGCTTGAAGCCATTTCTTCCATAGCTTCCTGAGGGAAGAACTTGGTTATCGGAGATTCGAACCCGCTCTTTATCTTTATCCAAGCCAGGCCCTTGGCGCCCATCTCTTTTACCGAGTTTGTGAGGTCGTCCACCTCTTTTCTGGAAAGGCCTGCCATCCCTATACCACGCAGACCCATTACCCTGCCGCCCTTTTCAAGCGCGTCCAGGAAGACTTTGAATGAGCTTTTGCGCGCAGGGCCGGCCATATCTGCCAATTCGAGCCCGAAGCGCATGTCCGGCTTGTCGGAACCGAAGCGCCCCATGGCCTCCTTATGGCAGAGCCTGGGAAAAGGCACCACCAACTCCACCCCGAGTGTCTCCTTGAAGGCCCTGGCCAGCATTCCTTCCGTTATACTGATTATGTCCTCGATTCCCAGGAAAGATGTCTCCAGGTCGATCTGCGTAAATTCGGGCTGCCTGTCCGCCCTCAGGTCCTCGTCCCTGAAGCAGCGGGCCACCTGAAAATATTTTTCAAAACCCGACACCATCAGTATCTGTTTGAATAGCTGCGGGGACTGGGGCAGGGCATAAAAAAAACCGGGGTTTACCCTGCTTGGCACCAGATAGTCCCTGGCCCCTTCAGGTGTGCTTTTTGTGAGCATGGGGGTCTCTATTTCAACAAACCCTTCCACATCGAGATAGTCCCGGATGGCCTTTACCGCCTTGTGCCTTAAAAGCAGGTTCCTTTGCATCTGGGGACGCCTCAGGTCCAGATACCTGTAGCGCAGCTTCAGTACCTCCGATGTGTCCTGGTCTTCCAGATTAAAAGGAAGCGGCGCCGACTCGTTCAGTATATCGAGACTGCCGGCATAAAGCTCGACCTTGCCCGTTGGCAGGCCGGAGTTTTCAGTGCCCTCGGGCCTTTTGCAAAGTTTGCCGGTAACCTCCACAACGTACTCGGCCCTAAGGTCGTGCGCAAGGCTGTGCGCCCCGGAAGACCCCTCCGGATTAAAGACAACCTGAAGCATGCCGCTTCTGTCCCGCAGGTCAATGAAAATGAGCCCTCCGTGGTCCCGGCGTCTGTATACCCAGCCTGAAAACCTGAGTTCCTGCCCTATATTGGTTTCATTGACATCGCCGCAGCCTGTCCTGCCCAAAAAAGTCATTTAGGAGACCCCCTGTTTGAATATCCCCCGCACAGACGCGGGGAAAAAACTTATAAAGATCTTTTCTTGTTTTTTCCATTCGCCCGCTTTGGGCTGGTCCCCTTGCCCTTCGGAGCACGCTCTCTGCCACCCATTTGAGATCCCATGCCGGAAAGATTATGCAGGG
>JAKAEG010000071.1 GCA_021819985.1 Nitrospirota bacterium
TATCTCCGCAAATTACGCCTTAAGCAGCGATATCGCCCAGATGGCTGCGAAGAAGACAAAGCAGAGCGTCCCGTAAAGAGCAGGTTTCGGTTTCAGTCCGCCGGTCTTTTTAAATCCCAGGAAAATTGTGGCGATAGCCGAACCAACCCAGCCCAGAAAACCGATCTCGGCCAGGATGGACCACAATACGGACGGGGTCCTGTTGTCCCCGAAAATGGCCATATATTTCTTCTTTTGGCTTTCGGCCTGTTCCGGTTTTATGCCGCCCTCCTTTATCAGCATCATGGTATCCAGGGCGGCTATCTTCTGGTCACATTTATTTATCCAGCTTCTGCCGGAAGTGTAAAAGCTCCTTGTGCCGTAAAAACCGCTTCTGATGCTGGAGTACGCTATCAGCGCCCAGTCAGGCTTCCCCTGGGTCTCATACATCTGCCCTATATTCCATAGTCTCCGGGCCGCTTTGTCCATCAGGGGGGAAAAAGGAACATGGAAGTGAATGGCCGTGTCATATTCCCGGATGGCCAGCTTCCAGTTTTGGGCGGCGCTGTAAGCCTCCGCCTGCCGGTAGTGATGCGCCTGTTCGTAAGCAACCCGCGCGGCCAAAAGGACAAATGCCGCAAGGACCAGAAATAAGTAAAAAGATTTTTTCGGCTTTTTATCAAGCATTCTGTTGACCTATAATAACAGAACGGCGGCCCGGCTTCAGGCATTCTGCCGCCAATGTCATGTTATAATATCCTGACACAGGAAGCGTACACGTTATTTCCAAAGCGCAACTACCTGTTTTTTCAATAAAAATTGACAAGCATCCATAATCTGGTTTAATCTTATACAAGGAGGCCCTTAAGATAAAATGCTTAAGACCATAGAGGAAGTAAGCTCTACAAAGAAAAGGCTGAAAATCGAGATACCTTCTCAGACCATCGAGAAGGAGATAAGCCTTTCTCTTGAAAAATTGCGGCAGAGGACAAGGATATCAGGGTTCAGGGTCGGCAAGGCCCCTCTTAATCTCATAGAAAAGAAATTCGGCAAGGAAGTGGAAGGCGAAGTCCTTCAAAAACTAATTCCGAAAGTCTATTCGGAGACGATCAAAGAGGCCCAGTTGAAACCCGTCGACAACCCGGTATTTGAAGAGATGGGAGACTTCAAGAGGCAGGAACCGTTCAACATTACGCTGCTTGTTGAAGTGATGCCTGGCATAGAGGGCCTGAACTATACGGGGATCAAGGTCCCTGATGCGGATACGGAGGTCAAGGACTCCGATATGGAGGACGTGCTTTCAAGGATCCGCGAAGAGAAGGCGATTGTCGAGCCCTCTGAGGAGCCCCTCAAGGAAGGCGATATAGCCATACTCGATTACACCGTGGACGGGGAGGAAAAGACCTTCGAGTCCCAGGTTTTCAAGGTTGGCGGCCCTTCGATGCCGGCCGAATTCTCCCGCGGGCTTACCGGAAAAAAGAAAGGTGAGAAACTCGAGATAACGGTAAACTTCCCGGAGGATTACCCGGTCAAGGAGACGGCGGGCAAGGAAGTCCTTTTTCATATAACTCTCAAGGACACAAAGAAAGTAAAACTGGCCGCTCTGGATGATGAGTTGGCAAAAGACCTTGGGCATGCTACTTTTGAAGAGTTGAAGGCCCATATAAAAACTGAAGTGGGAAAATCCAAGAAGCTGGCGGCCGGCAAGATACAGAAGGCCGAGATCATGAAAAAGCTCATCGAATCCCATAATTTCGAGGCGCCTGAAGGCCTGGTCGAAAAAGAACTCACGGGAATGGTTGAGGAGAGGACGGCGCAAAAGCAGGCCCCCGGCTCTGCCCAGGGGGAGGAAGCCGGCAGTCAGGAAGACCTGCGGGCCGTAAGGGAAGGCCTTCGGGTAGAGGCGGTCAGGAATGTGAAAGCGAGCCTGCTACTCGATGTGATAGGCGAGCGCGAAAAGGTGGAGGTCTCCGAGGACGACATTAACGAAAAAGTAGTCCAGATCGCCCAGAGGCTCTCGATTTCCCCTGAGAACGTTGTCAAGTATTATGTTTCCAGGCACGGGTCCCTTGACAGCCTGAGACATGCCGTATTCGAGGAAAAGGTGCTGGACATGCTTCTGGAAAAAGCGCAGTTTGAAAAGGTGGAAAAATAAAATGAGCGTAATACCGATAGTAATAGAGCAGACTGGAAGGACAGAAAGGGCGTATGACATCTATTCCCGGCTGCTCAAGGACAGGATCATATTCCTGGGCACTCCCGTGGATGACTATGTGGCCAACACCATCATAGCCGAGCTGCTGTTTTTGCAGAGCGAGGATGCGGAAAAGGACATACATCTTTATGTAAACTCCCCTGGCGGGGTCGTGACCGCGGGTCTTGCCATATATGACACCATGCAATTCGTAAAGCCGGATATCGCCACTTACTGCATAGGACAGGCGGCAAGCATGGGCGCGCTCCTGCTGTGCGCCGGGGCCAAGGGCAAAAGGTTTACGCTGCCCAATTCCAGGGTCATGATACATCAGCCCACGGCGGGGTTTACAGGCCAGGCTTCGGACGTGGAGATACACGCAAAAGAAGTCCTCAAGATGAAGGACCAGCTCAACCGGATCATGGCGCTCCATACCGGACAGCCGATAGACAAGATACACACGGACACGGACAGGGACTTTTTCATGTCCGGAGATGAAGCCAAGGCTTACGGCCTTGTAGACGAAGTCCTTAAGAAAATTAAGGGCAAGCCCGCGGAGTAAAACGGAGGTACCGATCAAGTGGCAAAAAAAGAAAATCCTGAATATAAATGCTCTTTCTGCGGGAGAGGGCAGGATGAAGTAAGAAAGCTCATAGCGGGACCGACCGTATTTATCTGCGATGAGTGTGTCGGTCTTTGCAATGAGATCATTGCGGATGAGCTTTTTATCGAGGAAAAAGGGCAGGCGGGCCTTCCCAAGCTGCCGACCCCAAGAGAGATAAGCCGTTTCCTTGATGATTATGTTATCGGGCAGGAAAGGGCTAAAAAGACCCTTGCGGTTGCGGTTTACAACCACTATAAGAGGATATACAGCCCGGCGGAGGGAGATATCGAACTCCAGAAGAGCAATATCCTCATAATAGGCCCCACAGGCACCGGCAAGACGCTCCTGGCACAGACCCTGGCCAGGCTGCTGGATGTTCCTTTCACCATTACCGACGCAACGACCCTTACCGAAGCCGGTTATGTGGGAGAGGACGTTGAGAATGTCATATTGAAACTCCTTCAGGCCGCCGATTATGACGTGGAGAAGGCACAAAGGGGGATCGTCTATATCGACGAGATCGACAAGATCAGCCGCAAATCCGACAGCCCTTCCATTACCAGGGATGTGTCGGGCGAGGGCGTCCAACAGGCCCTTCTTAAGATTATAGAGGGCACTACGGCCAATATCCCTCCGCATGGCGGACGGAAGCACCCGCAGCAGGAATACATCCAGGTGGACACGACAAACATACTCTTCATATGCGGCGGGGCATTCGTGGGGATGGACGGCATAATCAAGCAGAGGACAGGCAAGCAGACCATGGGGTTTGATTTCAAGGATGCCAAATCGAATGTCACCCAGCAGAAACTGGGCGATATCCTCTCCGGCACCGAACCGGAGGACCTCATCAAATACGGCATGATACCCGAGTTCGTGGGCAGAGTCCCTGTAGTGGCCACTCTCGATGAGCTTGACGAGGCCTCGCTCGTGCGTATTCTGACCGAGCCCAAGAACTCCCTGATAAAGCAGTATCAGAAACTCCTTTCGCTTGATAACGTGCGCCTGCGCTTTACGGAGGCCGCATTAAAGCAGGTCGCAAAAAAGGCGATCAAGAAAAAGACGGGAGCCAGGGGCCTAAGGAGCATACTTGAAAGCGTGATGCTTGATGTGATGTTCGAGATCCCCTCGGAAAAGACCATAAAAGAGTGCCTCGTTAATGAGGACGTTATAGAGAAAAAGGAAAAACCTGTCCTGATCTACGAAAGACAGTCGGCGTAACAAGCAGCAAGAGCAAGTTGCAAGGGACAAGTTAACGGATTTTTTTTAAATCCATAACTTGTCCCTTTCAACTTTTTTTAAATGGATTCCCGCCTACACGGGAATGACTTACAAAATCACAATAGAGTTTTCAACAGCCTGTTAGAGTCTTTTGTTTGGCCCTTGTATCTTGTCTCTTTTATCAGTTATCCTTTCACTTGTAACTGGTCCCTTGCTACTTGTCTCTTGCATGGAGGGGTGGCCGAGCGGTTTAAGGCGACGGTCTTGAAAACCGTTGTAGGGTAATACTCTACCGTGAGTTCGAATCTCACCCCCTCCGCCAATCTTTCTTTTGTTTGGAAATGGGTTTCTATAAGCCTTAGCTGAGGGCGGATGTCAATCTGGACAACAAACACTTCCTGCCGCCATTGAGGACAGAGCAGTTACAGGCGCCCCTGCTGTGACTGCCTGATTCTGTTATAATTTATTAGTAATTTATTGTGGAGGTATGCAATGGCGCAGACGGCGATAAAATATGTTTCGGATAACAAAGGCAAGGTGCAGAGCGTGATAGTTCCAATAGACCTTTGGCATGAGATTGAATCTGCGAAAGAAACCGCCTATCTCTTTAAGAGCCCGGTAATGAAGAAGCGGCTCCTCGACGCAAAGAAAAGGAAAAAGGGAGTTCCGATGGAGACAGTGCGTGCGAGTCTTGGAATTTGATCCGCATGCAATCGAAGATCTTGTCTGGTGGATTGAAAAGGATCGTAAAAAGGCCTTAAAAATAATCAAACTAATTATTGAGACACAAAAGGATCCTGTTAATGGTACAGGTAAACCTGAACCGCTCAAGTATGAACTTTCTGGTTGCTGGTCCAGGCGTATTGATGAGGAGCATCGTCTTGTTTATGAAGTACAGGAAAACAGAATAAGAATTCTTGCCTGCCGGTATCATTACTGATTTGAGCTTTACTGTGAGCTAATGTCAAACCCAATCCGTCTCCCAAGAATATGAGAGCCGTAATACCCTTTGAAAATCAAACAGATATAAAAAATGGGTGTCTTCGAATCTCACCCCCTCCGCCATCTTCCCCACTCTTTTCCCCTTGACTAAAAACGTCCGGTTTGGCCAAAAATCGGACAGGAATGTTAATCTGAAACAGGTCGATAAACCGGGGTTAGCGAGGTCCTGGACACCGCCGCTGCGCCTTGACAGAGATTGTCCGCTCATGGTATTAATAAGGACTTTTTTTTAAAATTGTAAAATCCTACTGCCCAACATAAAGGAGGTAGTGTTTTGCCTATGTTTGCTGGCGGGGTGCACCCGCCGGATAAGAAGGAGCTTTCCAGCTCAAAACAGGTAACACCATTGAAAGCGCCGGCCCGGGCGGTTGTGTTGCTGAGGCAGCATATAGGGGCCCCGGCAAAGGCGTCAGTTTCCATAGGGGACGAAGTAAAGATAGGAACGGTTATCGGGACCCCCGAGGGGTTCGTTTCCGCGCCTGTCCACTCGCCTGTTTCCGGGAAGGTCATAGCCGTAGGGGAATTCGATACCGCAATGGGCCGTCCGGGTGAGGCGGTGGTCATAGAGAACGACGGAAAAGAAGAATGGATCGAACTCAGCGAGACCGCATCTTTCATGGAGCTTACGCCTGAACAAATAAAAGAGAAAATAAAGGCCGCGGGCATTGTAGGCATGGGCGGGGCAACCTTCCCCACAGCCGTAAAGCTTTCTCCGCCCAAAGAAAAGACCGTTGATGTGGTCATAATCAATGGCGCCGAGTGCGAGCCTTATCTTACGGCGGACCACAGGCTGATGGTCGAAAAGCCGGATGAGATAGTAAGCGGCTTGAGGCTCATCATGCGCGCGCTTGGAGTAAAAAAGGGTTTCGTAGGCATTGAGGAAAACAAGCCGGACGCCATAGAGAAGATGAAGGAGGCTGCGAGGCCTTTTCCGGAAGTGGAAGTTATCTCTATGGAAGTGAAATACCCTCAGGGCGCGGAGAAGATGCTCATCAAGGCTGTCACCGGAAGGGAAGTCCCGCCAAGGGCGCTTCCGATGGACGTCGGGGCTGTAGTGCAGAACGTGGGGACCACCTACGCCGTTTACGAAGCGGTGCGCTATGGCAAACCTTTGGTAGAGAGGGTTGTCACGGTCACCGGCGAGGGCATACGCGAACCCAAAAACCTGATGGTCCGGGTGGGCACCCTTGTAACAGACCTGGTGAACGCATGCGGCGGGTTTTCCGTTGAGGCCGCAAAGGTCATATCCGGCGGGCCGATGATGGGTTTTGCCCTGGGACACCTGAACGTGCCTGTCACAAAAGGCACCTCCGGCATTCTTGTTTTACCAGAAGAGGGGCTTTTCCATGCTGATGATTTCAAGCCATGCATAAGGTGCAGCCGGTGCGTAGATGTCTGCCCCATGGGGCTTAACCCCGGCTACTTAAGCGTGCTGGCCGAAAAGGGGCATTTCGAGGACGCCAAGTCGAACAACCTCTTTGACTGTTTCGAATGCGGCTCCTGCGCTTTCGTATGCCCTTCGAAAAGGCCCATAGTGCAGCTCGTAAGGCTCGCAAAATCAATGGTTAAACCGTAAAGAGAGGAATATAAGAATGGCCGCTGCCACTGATAAAGGTAGCCGTGAACGCTTACTGGTCGTATCGGTAAGTCCGCATATAAGAAGCGATGTCTCAGTAGCCAAAATAATGTGGACCGTAAATATAAGTCTTCTGCCCGCCCTGGTCATGGGTTTTTATTTCTTCGGGCCGAAGGCCATCGGTGTTGTGGCGCTCTGCATAGTGTCTTCGGTCTTTTTTGAGAAAATTGTAGGGAAGGCGATGGGAAAGCCCGGCACAATCGCTGACGGGAGCGCCTTTTTAACGGGGCTGCTTCTCGGTATGAACCTGCCTGCCTCTTTATGGTCCGTGCACCCGTTTCTGCTCCATGTCCCCATACTGGGGTCACTCTTTGCAATAGTGATAACGAAACTCCTTTTCGGGGGACTTGGTTATAACATCTTCAACCCGGCCCTTATGGGCAGGGCGTTTCTGCTGGTTTCCTGGCCCCGGGCAATGACCACCTGGCTGGCTCCTACGGCCGCCCTGGTCGGCCTGGACGCAAAGACCACGGCCACCCCGCTTGGCGTATTGAAGGAAGAGGGTATGGGCAAGCTGATGGAAGTCTTCGGCACCAAGGGCAGCCTCTACATGCATCTCCTTATCGGAGAGAGGGCGGGCTCCATCGGAGAGGTTTCGGCTCTGGCCCTCCTGATAGGCGGACTTTACCTGCTCTATAAAAAATATATAACCTGGCATGTGCCGATAACTTTTCTGGCCACCGTCGGCATCCTCACCTGGATTTTCGGGGGCAAGAATGCGGCGGGCCAATTGGCCCTTTTTGCCGGCGACCCGGTCCTGCACATCCTAAGCGGCGGTCTTATACTTGGGGCCTTTTTCATGGCGACTGATTATGTGACCGGGCCCCAGATCAGGGCGGCACAGGTGCTCTTTGGGATCGGCTGCGGACTCTTAACGACCATCATCAGGCTGATAGGCGGATTCCCGGAGGGGGTCATGTTCTCCATTCTCCTTATGAACTGCTTTGCCCCTCTCATGGACAGGATGGTCAAATCGAAACCATTCGGGTTCAAGGAGGCCAGGGCATGAAAGACCTGATAAAAATAACGCTAAACCTGGTCATAGTGTTTCTCTTCGCCGGAGCCATACTGGCCCTGGTTTATGCCGGCACAGAGCCTAGAATAGAGGTCATAAAGAAAGAGGAGACACAGAAGGCGCTGAAATCCCTTATACCCGAGGCCAGCGTTATAAACGCCGCGGGCACTTATGAGCCGCTCGAAGGCAAGAAAGCCATCTACTACGTTGCCAATGACAAGAACGGAAAACCCATAGGTTATATAGCCGCCTCTTACAGCAAGGGGTATTCAAGCGTCATTAGCATGATGGTCGCCGCGGACACCAACATGAAGCTTAAGGGGATAAAGATACTCGACGAGGAGGAGACCCCTGGTCTTGGCGACGATGTAAAACAAAAATATTTCCAGGACCGGTTCAAGGGGAAAACGCTTGACCAGCTGGTGGTCGTTAAAAATCCGGACCCGACTAAGATAGAGGCCATTACCGGGGCCACCATCTCCAGCAAGGCTGCCACACAGGGAGTAAGGACGGGCCTTGAGCAATTGATAAAGACTTATGTCCCAAATAGTGGAACAACGGGAGGAGGTCCCAAATGAGCACCGCAAACGATGTGAGTTACACGGGACTTATAAAGAACGGCATCTTTGGTGAAAACCCCGTCTTCAGAATTGCGCTTAGCCTCTGCCCCGCCGTGGCGGTTACGAATTCGCTTAAAAACGGGCTGCTCATGGGCATCGGTGTGTTTTTCGTCCAGGTCCTGGCAAACGTCTCCGTCTCCGCGGTGAGGAATTTTATCCACGAGAGGATAAGGCTCCCTGCGTATATACTCATAATCGGCATGTGGGTCACGGCCATCAATCTGTTGCTGGAGGCCTTCGCATATTCCGTTTACAAACAGATAGGCCTTTACCTTGAGCTTATAGTGGCCTTTGCCATAATACTTTCCAGGGCGGAGCTTTTCGCCAGCAAAAACAAATTAATACCTTCTCTGTTTGACGGCATTGGCATGGGATTGGGCTTTCTGGTGGCGCTTGTGAGCATAAGCTTCTTCCGCGAGCTGCTTGGCAGCGGGTCTCTTTTCGGAGTATCCGTTGTGGCATCAAAGCCGGTGCTTCTGTTCGCGCTGCCTGCGGGAGGGTTTTTCGCCGTTGGGCTTCTCATGGGATTTTTTAACTGGATAGACATAAGGTTCTTCGGTGGCCATGGCGCTTCCGGGGCCGGGCATTAACGGGGGAATTAAAAGGAAATGACAAAACTCCTTGAGCTTATAGTCGCGGCCTCTCTGGTCAATAATTTCGTCTTTACCCGGTACCTGGGGCTTTGCATCTTCATGGGCGTCACCAGGAAGATGGACACCGCCGTCGGGATGAGCATAACCTTTACCGCCGTCATGGTGATAAGCTCGGCCTTAAGCTGGGTGGCTTACCACTTCGTAATGGTTCCTTATCATCTTGAATTTCTTAAGATACTGGTCTTCATAGTGATAGTGGCCGGGTTTGTCCAGGCGGCAGATACGATGATGCGCAAAGTCGCGCCCGGCCTGTATTACAAACTGGGCATCTACCTTGCCCTTATCGTTACGAACTGCATTATTCTGGCTGTGCCGCTCATCAATGCGGACTCCGGGTATTCCTTTATAGAATCCATGGTCTTTGGCCTGGGCTCCGGCCTTGGTTTTGCCCTTGCCCTGATAATAATGGCCAGCATAAGGGAAAAACTGGAGCTTGCGGATGTGCCCAAACCGTTCAGGGGGCTTCCCATCGCATTTATTCTTACAGGGCTGATAGCTCTGGCCTTCGTTGGTTTTTCCGGTTTGATTACTCTTTAACCGGAATGATAAAATATATAAAGAAATCCGTTTACTTATTTAAAGGGGTGAGATAAAAAGAAATGCTTTCTCATTTTCATGGGATCATAAATGTCCTTGGATTGATAGGCGAGGTCATAAGAGCGGCCAGTTCGCACAATGTGGTCCCGCTGGTGGAAGAGGGCGGCAAGGCCGCTGCCGATGCCGCGTCGTCATTTCACCCGGTCCAGATAATAAAATTCACCCTGATATTCCTTGGCGGTCTTGGGACGCTCTTTGGGTTCGGCCTTGCGATAGCAGCCCAAAAATTCGCGGTGAAGGTGGACCCTAAAGTATCGCAGGTCAGAAAGGCGCTGCCCGGGGCCAACTGCGGGGCCTGCGGGTTTGCCGGATGCCAGAGCTATGCGGAAGCTGTCGTGGCCAACCCGGATGTGTCTGCCAGCTTATGCGCGCCGGGCAAGGAATCCGTTGCCCAGCAGGTTGCCGCCATTACAGGAAAAGCCGCGGTAGTCAAAGAGCCGGAGTTTGCCAGGATAATGTGCCAGGGTGGATGCTCAAAGGCCAAAAAAAGATACAAGTATGAGGGGGTCCAGGACTGCCGGGCCGCGATACTGGCCGGCGGAGGAGACAAGGCCTGCAGATACGGATGCCTTGGCTACGGCACCTGTGAAAAGGTTTGCCCCTTTGGCGCGATAACCATGACCGATGACGGCCTGCCTTTCGTGGATATCACAAAATGCACGGGCTGCCGCAAATGCGAGCAGGCGTGTCCTGTAAAGGTGATCGAGGTGCTCCCCGCATCAAAAGAAGTGCTGGTGGCCTGCCACTCGAAAGACAAAGGTGTTGAGACCAGGAAAAACTGCCAGGTGGGCTGCATATCATGCGGCATGTGCGAGAAGGTCTGCCCGTTTGAGGCCGCGAGCGTTTCGAACAACCTGGCCAAAATAGATATCAATAAATGCAAGGTCTGCGGGCTGTGCGCCTCGAAATGTCCCACCGGGGCCATAAAGGACTACATACCCCAGAGGCCAAAGGCCTTTGTAACTGACAAGTGTATCGGCTGTACTATCTGCCAGAAGGTTTGCCCTGTTGACGCGGCGTCGGGTGAGCTAAAACAGAAACATTCGATAGATCAGGCCAAATGCATAGGATGCGGGATATGCACGGAGAAATGCCCGGCGCAGGCCATCGACGGCACCTTTAACGCGCCTGCGGTATTCCAGGCTGCTGTGGCCAAAAAAGCGGCAAAATCACAGAACTCCATGGAGGCGGCTTAATCCCTGCGGGTAGTCCGCCTTTCGAGCATGGGCTCGTTCTTATAAAGCAGGGTGACAAGCTCATCGATGCCGCCGATAACGTAATCGGCTTCCTTCAGGTCGCCCCCGTTTCCGTAACCGTATGAGACTCCTACCGTGCACTTGACCTTCGCGGCCTTTCCTGAACGGAAATCGAATTTGCTGTCTCCAATCATTACCGCTTCGCTGGGGTCCAGACCTAATTTATCCAGCACATAAAGGACAGGCGCGGGAGAGGGTTTTTTCTCCTTTGCCGTTTCCGGTCCGGCCACGATATCAAAATAAGGGGCAAGCCCGAGCCCTTCGAGAATTTTTTTTGTGAGCGGGTACATCTTGTTCGAGATCACCGCCTTTTTGAATCCGTACAGACCCTTGAGCACTTCCGGGACCCAGGGGTAAGCTTCGGTATTGTCGAGCAGATGCTTTTTATAATGGGCAATGAATTTTTTCTTTATTTCCTCAGCCAGTTCCGGATTTTCCAGCTCTTTTTGGGAGATCGCTTTTTCTATAAGCTTTCCGACCCCCTCGCCTATGAGCCCCTTAACCCGGCCCTCGGTCAAAGTTTTTTCCAGGCCCTTTGCCTTCAAGGCATGGTTCAGAGAGTTTGTGATGTCTGTAAGGGTGTCAGCAAGCGTGCCGTCGAGGTCGAAAATAATCAATGATATCGGCATCGCGAATTATAGCAT
>JAKAEG010000072.1 GCA_021819985.1 Nitrospirota bacterium
GGCTATGGTCTTTTTTAAAACCGGGTGTACAGCTTCAGGGGCGATTTCCGAAAGCGGCCTCAATACAAACTCTCTTAAGTGCATAAGCGGATGGGGCACCTTCAATCCAGGCAGATCGATAATTTCGTCCCCGTATAAAAGAATGTCCAGATCGATAATCCTTGGCCCCCATTTCTCTTTGCGCACCCGTCCCATTTCACTTTCCACCTCGTGAATGGTCTCAAGTAGGGCCATTGGTCCGGTTGGGATATCCGCTTCGACCCGGGCGGCCATATTTATGAAATCCGGCTGGGCCTCCACTCCCCAAGGCTTCGTTTCATAAGGGTGTGAAACGGTGATTATCTTTATGCCCTTCCGTTTCAGCAGGTCCAGGGCACTAAGGCAATTGCCGGCCCTGTCTCCCAGGTTTGAGCCTATGCCAACGTAAGCGTCAGGCAACAGGCTTTCCGTTAAAGGGACTTTCCTATGCGCCGCACCGCCTCGCCGATCCTTTCGACAGGCACGGTGAGGGCGAAACGAATATATCCTTCTCCCGGCTGGCCGAAGCCCACGCCCGGAGTGGCCACTACTGCCGCTTTTTCGAGAAGGTGAGATGCAAAAGAGCGGGAATCGAACCCTTTGGGGCACCTGGCCCAGAGATAAAATGCGGCCTCCGGTTTGATCACATGGATCCCCTGCTCCGTTAGCCCGGTGTAAAGGGCATCCCGCCTTTGCTGATAGGTTTGCCTGATGCCGGAGAGGTCCGCGTCTTCGGTATTCAACGCGCTGATGCCTGCCTCCTGGACCGCCTGGAAAACGCCGGAATCAAGGTTCGTCTTTATTTTACCAAGCCCGGCAATGACCCCGCGATGTCCCACGGCAAAACCAAGCCTCCAGCCGGTCATGTTATATGTTTTTGAGAGGGAGTGAAATTCGATGCCCACATCTTTTGCTCCCGGGGTCTGAAGAAAGCTGGCCGGTTTTTTCCCGTCATAATATATCTCCGAATAGGCCGCGTCATGACAGACGATTATATTGTGCCTGCCCGCGAACTCGACAACCTTTTTAAAAAAGTCCTCATCCGCTGTTGCCCCTGTGGGGTTATTCGGATAGTTGATGAACAGAAGCCTTGCGCGCTTGAGCACGTCCTCAGGAATCGACGCCAGCTCGGGAAGAAAATTATTGGACTCCAGAAGAGGCAGTGGATAACCCTCCGCGCCCGCAAAGAGCGCCCCGACAGGATATACCGGATAACCGGGCGAGGTATAGAGCACTACGTCGCCGGGTCCGGTAAACGCCAGGGGTATATGCCCTATGCCTTCTTTGGAGCCGATCAGCGAAAGGACCTCGGTCAGCGGGTCCAGATGGACACCAAAGCGCCTGTTGTACCAGCCTGCCACGGCCTGCCTGAACGAAAGCATCCCTTCATATGAAGGGTACCGGTGGTGCTCCGGTTTTTCGGAGGCACGTTTAAGAGACTCTACTATATGTTTTGGCGTGGGCAGGTCGGGGTCTCCTATGCTCAGGTCTATAAGATCAGCCCCTTTTTTGACCTCTTCGCGTTTCAGCCTGTCTATCTCCGCAAAAAGATAAGGGGGCAGATGACGGAGCCTTTCAGCATACTCAACCTTTATCATTATCAGGAATCCTCCTATATGGAATCAATTTTAAGATAGGTTCCAGCTTTTCCGCTGTTTTAAGAAAGATTTTAAATATTATACATAAATGGATTTATGAGGACGGGGAGAAAAAGGGAAAACGCACGGAGGCGCAACGTCAAAATGGATTCCCGCTTACGACATGCGGGAATGCCCCCAGGCTAAAGAATCCGAGGGCAGGCTTAAAAGATTTAAGACGTCATGCCCGAGGACCTTAATCGGGCATCCACTTTGAATCGCTATTCATTCCAGCTTAATCAATCTATTGTCTCAGAGTTTGGGAGAAGGAGGCGGACATGAGGCGAAGCCCCATTCATTATAGGATGGGTGGGTTTAATTAAATGCCTATTCCAAGCAGGACATAATAGGAATCTATTCCCTCGTTAATCGAGAATATTCCGGCGTTTGAAAGGTGCCGGTACCTGTAGGAGATGTTTATGTTCCTGGTCAGGTAAAACCCTCCGCCAAGCATCAGGTCGAACATGAAATTGCCGCCAAGCTCTCTGCCAGCAAAGTGGTTCCGCGAAATGTAGTTAAGCCCCGCGCCAAGGTCTACAAAAGGGGTCACGAATTTGTACGGGACCAGTTTCCTGATGGCCAGCGAGAACCCCGTGTCATAAAGCACGTCTCCTTTGGCGTTCATGTACTCAACCGTGGGCTCCACGCGAAAAAGATAGTTGGGATAAAAAGGCGTCTGATAGGCGGCAAGCAGCAACCCCTGCACGGAGCCGCTCCCATTCAGGCTGCCGCCTCCGGCCAGGCCCAATTCAAAAGGGGGCACATCCCCCTTCGCTGCATTTGCCCCGCTGGCAATGAGCATGAAAAAGAGGACAAGCGGAATTAACCGGAACTGAAACTCTCTTTTATGATCTCCCATTTTTCCCATTTGATAGGATAAATAATACTAGAACCTATCTCAAAATGCTTCTAGAAATCGGGGTAAAGCACTTTTAAATTTTTATTTTCCCCATTTTTTTCGGATATAATCAAAATCTATGGACACAATGCAAATCCTTTTTACGGCAAACAGTATTTTATATGATCTTGCCGTGCTCCTTTATGCGGGAAGCGGGCTTTTGCAGCTCGCAAGGCCTGCGGCAAAAAATGGCAGACTGCCCAAAATAGCCAAACTCTCCTTTTTCCTGTTTGTCCTGGACGGCATACCGAGGATGCTTTTTTATCACTCGATGGAATGGGAAAAAGCTGTGGGCCAGGGGCGGACCGGGCAGCTTTTGGCGCAAATTGTGGTTATCGGAGTTCTTGCGGGGCTCGGCACCTACGCCTGGATAAAGGCGCAGGGAAGGTTTTTGCCCGGCGCGGCCCCCCAGCGCTAGCAGACCGCGTACTTTCCCTGGGAAAGCTGCCTTGTAAATGCGAGGAGTTTTTTTTCGGACAACTCTTCTTCAATTATCCCGGTTATATTCTTTGAAGCGTCTGCCGGATGGGCCCCCTTCTGAAACCTAAGTTTAACGGAAACCACCGCCGGCCTGTTGATCTCCATCCCAATCCGGCTTACAAGAAGCACGTAAACCTCCCTTAACCCCTGTGTGCCTTCGAAGACCTTTCTTGCGAGCAGGTGGGCAAGGACCCCGTATATTTTCCCTGTATGGCTTCGCGGGTTTTTCCCCGCGACCGCCTCGGTGGTCAAAGGCCTTCCGAAACTTATGAGGCCATTGGCGCGATTGCCCCTGCCCACCTGGCCGCTGTCGGCGTCCTCGGCGGAGGTGCCAAGCACGCTTGCATATATGCCGGCCATTCCCCTGCCCCGGGTATCCAGGCCGTTCAGGTGCACCATGAAACCATCAAAGTGGTTATTCAGATAATTTTTTGCCAGGAAATTTTCTATCTCGCCAAGGACCATCTCTTTCCGGACGAAATACTCCCCTTCCGATCTCAAAAACCTGTCTATAAGGGGCATGGCTATGGTAACGGCAACGCTTTTTTTCTCCCTTACCGCCATCACCTTTACGTCCTCGCCGGTTTCGGGATAACGCCGTTTGAATCTCACGGAATTAAGGAACTTTTCCAGGGAGAGCACCAGTTCCTCCGTTGGCGAAAGCGGCCAGTAGCCGATGGCGGCCGAGGTATCGTTTGCGCCCAACAATCCCCGGCCGCCATCGGCCGCATATATACCGGCAAGCTGCTCAGAACCCGGCGCAAGTTCCGGGTGAAACACGATATGCCTGTCCGGTTCGATGAACCGCATATGTTCCCCCATCCATTTCTTTGCCGCTTCGACAGCTATTTCGGCTACCGGCACCTTTATGCCTTTTGCCTTGAAGGTGGCCCGGTCGCCGATGAAAAAACGCATGGGTTTAATGATCCGGCCGCCCTGGAAATTTTTCCTGGCGCTGCCCGCGGCCAAAAAGCCCTTGTCAGAATTGTGATGGAGGACCGCGCCAAAAAGACGGATATATTCTTTTGAAAGGGAAACGGAAACGGCCTCGGACAGAAGGTCCGCAAGCGTGTCCGGATGGCCGGCGCCCTTCCTCTCCACGCATTCGACGGCTTCTTCAGAAACTGGAAGGCCGGTCAGCCGCTCGATATTTATCATTGGCGAAAATATAAAAAGCCCTTAACCGGGTATATCATGATTAAAATCTTATACCAAACCGGAAATGTTAGCGAGCGGCAAAGCGAGCGAATACGGGAAATGGAAAATCCTTACATAAGCTTCCTGGAGGGAAGCTCTTTTTTGCCATCCACAAACCGGTCCTTGACATTTTTCCGCTCCTGAGCAATATTTGATGCATGTTGAAAAGGATAAAGGCAACGGACCTGCAAGTCGGCATGCACGTGGTGCTTTCCGCGGGGTGGCTCAATCATCCTTTTCTTAAAAACAGTTTCAGGATAAATTCTGAGGGCCAGATAAAAAAGATCCTGGAATCCGGTCTTGAAGATGTAATGATCGACACGCAAAAAGGGATTTTTTCCGCCCCGGCCGGGAAAAGTACCAGAACGGGGGCCGGCATGGGCGAAACTGGAAATGAAATCGAAATACCTGTTGAATGGGAGCCGGAAAAGCTGGTGCCCAGTGACCTGCTTGAAGCTCTCCGGGACTCCGGAATGGACTCGCGGGAAAAAGCCGGGGCCATCTACCGCTCATCGATCACTTTGATGGAAAAACTTCTCAAGGACCCCGTGGCCAAAAATATCAGAGAGGCAAAAACGGGGATCAAGGAAATCGTCGATATCATACTTAGCGAAACCAGCACCGCCCGCGAGCTTTTAAAGATAACCACACACGACCTCTACACTTACACTCACAGCGTCAATGTGGGGGTTCTGGCGGTCCTGCTTTCAAAATCGGTTCCAAAATCAATTCCTGGCGGCCTTGCGGGACAGGACATGCACGAGCTTGGCGCGGGTTTTTTTCTTCACGACCTGGGGAAGGTGCGTGTGGACAGCAATATAATAAACAAGCGCGGGCCACTGACACCTGAGGAGATGGAAGAGGTCAAAAAACATCCGCAAAAAGGGTGCGAGATGGTCTCCGAGGCCGGCGAGCTTACGGAGGAATGCCGAGCCATAATATTGCAGCACCATGAGCGCTTTGACGGCTCCGGTTACCCTATGGGGCTGAAAGGTCATGAAATACCCCTTTCAGGTTATATTTGCGCGGTTGCGGACGTCTTTGACGCCATAACCTCAAACCGTTCCTACCAGAAGAGCCTCACCACATTCCAGGCGCTCAATTATATGAAGGAAAAACTTGAGGGCAAATTCTACAAGCAGGTCTTCGATGAGTTCGTGCTCCTGTTTGCGCCCCGCTAGCCAAAAAGTCAAAAAATCAAAAAAACCGGTTTGACAGCTTTTTTGCGTTTAGGTTAATTTGAAGATATGGCAATAGAGTCTGGAATCGCGCTTGTCCTTGGTCTTTTTCTCTTCACCGTCGTCCTTAACCTGCCTTTCGGGTTCCTTAGGGCCAAGGTAAAGAAATTTTCCGTCAAGTGGTTCCTATACATCCATTTGCCTATCCCGCTGATTTTTCTGGGGCGGAGAATGTCTCATCTGGACTATCGCTATATTCCGGTATTCGTCGCGGCGGCCCTTATCGGGCAGATATCCGGCGGAAAGCTCATTTTTTAGGCCCCGCGCATTGAAAGCCACAGTGGAGACAATGAAACAGTTGTGGCTGGCCGCTCCGGGCAGGATCGATCTCCGGGAAGTCCCTCTGCCTTCACCTGGCAATGGCGAACTGCTCCTTAAAATAAAGGCCTCGCTTACCTGCGGCACCGACCTGAAGGCATACCTGCGCGGGCACAACCTGATACCCATGCCGGGCCCCTTCGGGCATGAATTCTCCGGCGTAGTTGCAAAGGCCGGAAAAGGAGTGAAAAAGTTCCGGGAAGGCGACGAGGTCATGGCGGTCCATACCGCCCCCTGCCTTAAATGCCCTTACTGCAAAAAAGGGCTATACAATCTCTGCATGAATATAATGGACTCAAAGGTGCTTGGCGCCTTCGGCCAATACATCCTTTTGCCCAGGCGCATAGTATTGCTAAACACCTTCAAAAAACCAAAAACCCTGTCATTTGAGGAGGCCGCATTCCTGGAGCCCTTAAGCTGTGTGGTGCACGGGATGGGCAGGCTGGACCTGAACGGGCCTGCGCCAGGCGGAAAAGATGAGACCGCGCTTATTTTTGGGGCCGGGCCGATAGGGCTTCTGCACCTTCTTCTTCTAAGGGCCAGGGGGGTAAGGGTGGCGGTCTGCGCCCTTGAGAGTTCCAGGCTGAAACTTTCAAAACAGCTTGGGGCCGAAGTCTTTTTTAAACCGGAGCAGGCCCGGGAAGGACTTTCGAGATTCGCTCCCCTCGGGGCCGATTATGTAATAGAGTGCACCGGGCGCAAGGAGGTCTGGGAGTCCGCGCCTGAGTACGCAAGGCGGGGCGGGAAAATAATGCTTTTTGGCGGGTTGAAAAAAGGCTCGCCGGTCGTGTTTTCCTCGGACAGGATCCACTACGACGAGCTTGCGCTTATGGCGTCATTTCATTTTTGCCCGGAGGACGTCAAAAAAGCTTACAGGCTTTTGGCCGGAAGGAAGCTGGATGTATCTCCGCTTATCTCCGGGAAATACCGGCTCCAGGAGGCAGAGAAGGCTTTCAAAAAGCTTTCCTTGGGAAAAGGCATCAAGTATGTAATAAAAGACCAAAAATGACCTCGGTATGAAAACCGCAAGGCTGTATAGCTTCGATGATATAAGGATAGAAGATATTCCGGTCCCAATCCCCGGCCCGGGAGAAGCGCTCATGAAGACCATGGCCTCCGGCATCTGCTCGGGGGACCTGATGCCCTGGTACATAGCAAAAAAAGCGCCGCTGGTGCTTGGACATGAACCCTCGGGCATTATAGTCAGGACGGGAGCCGGGGTGGATGAGTTCAGGGAAGGTGACAGGGTCTCCGTTCACCACCATGCCCCCTGCATGGCCTCAGATTGCCCGTTCTGCAGAAAAGGCCTGTTCGTCCATTGCCCCACATGGAAAGGCTCCTCCATAATTCCGGGTGGCATATCCGAGTATATTCGCGTCCCGGAAGTAAACCTTAAAAAAGATACTCTGAAGCTGCCCGAAAACCTCTCTTTCGAGGACGGCGTTCTTGTGGAGCCGCTGGGGTGCGTCCTCAAAGGGCTCTCGCGGGCCGGATTTTTTATGCCGGCTCCTTTTCATATTGAAACGGTCTTCGTGATCGGTCTTGGCATAATGGGTATTCTCCACATCCTTGCCCTCAGGGCGCTTGGGATAGATAAAAAAAACATAATCGGGGCGGATATGGTGGCTTTCAGGCTGGAAAAGGCGCTCCAGCTTGGAGCGGGCCATGTGATCGACATCTCGAAGGAAGACCCGGTGCAGGCGGTTAAAAAGACCACTGGCGGCCGGATGGCTGATCTTGTCATTGCCGGGCCAAACAGCGCCCAGGCCATGGTCACGGCGGTCAATGCGGCAGGGCCGGGCGGAAAGGTCGTGCTCTTTACCCCGGCAAAGCCCGGCGAGGTCTTGAATATCGACCCCAACGATATTTATTTCAGGGAAGTAAGCCTTATCCCAAGCTATTCAACGGGCCCTGAAGACACCCGCGCGGCGCTTGAAATGATAAAAAAAGGCCACATAAGGGCGGATATGGTGGTGACCCACCGTTTTCCTGTCGGAGAAACCCCCCAGGCATACAGGCTGGCCGCCCAGGCTTCCAATTCCCTTAAGGTGCTAATCAAGTTTTAAAGAAAAAGAAATTAAAAAATTTTAAAAGGGAGATTTTATCGGGATTGGGAACAAAAACAAAAAAAACAAAAAATATAAAAAGCAGGATCGTTAAACACAAAGGGGACTGCTCATGGAAGAAAATAAAACCCGCAGTTTACAAGGAAGCAAGCGACGGTAAAAAAGGGGAAGACTGGACGCAGGTGGCCAGGCACTCGCTGATTGCGGGCCTGTCCGGTGAGCAGACGAAATTTCATCTCAGATATTTCGAGGTCTCGCCGGGAGGCTGCACAAGTTTTGAGACCCACCGGCATGAGCATGTCGTAGTGGCAATAAAGGGCCGGGGCAAGGTGAAGCTTGGCGGGAGGACTTACGGACTTGAATATATGGACATCGCCTACATAGCGCCCGATGAGCCCCATCGCCTTTTTAATCCCTATGAGGAGCCGTTCGGTTTCTTTTGCATAGTGGACGCACAGCGCGACAGACCCGTCCCGATAGTGAAGAAAGGGCCAGAAAAAAGAGGCAAGGGCGGATTGATTGCTATTTCAGGGTTAAAAATATTATCATAATTGGACAAAAATGTATCGCTTACGGTGATTTTTGTTTTGCCGTCGGGCGGACGATCAAAAGCTGTGAGAAAATTTTAATCTTTTTCCATAAATGAATATCTCCTTTAAAGAAAAATCAAAAGAATCAAAAAAACAAAAACCCTCGAAGGAAAAAATAAAGTAAAATATTACACTTTTATGTTTAGCGGGATTTCTCCATTTGAAAGGAGCATGTCGATTTAGCCATGAAGAGCCTCTGGGATAAGGTCTGGTCTTTTTTCTCTTCCATAAAACTTGCCATTGTCATATTCGCCCTGATCGCACTTACATCCATTGTCGGGACGGTAATAGAGCAGCAGGCCCCATATGAAACGAATATGAAGGTGCTTTCGAAGCTTGTCGGGACGGGGCTGGCGCCTTCCGTTTACAAGGGGCTGGATGCCCTTGGGTTCATGAACATGTACCGTTCCTGGTGGTTCATGACGCTGCTCGTGCTTTTCGCGCTCAACCTCCTGGTCTGCTCCATAGACCGCTTTCCGGCCATTTGGCGCATAATGCGCACCCCGGTAAAGCCGATATCGCCGGACCAGATGAAGAAAATGCCGATAAAAGACGAACTCAGCCTTCCGGACAACCTTAATGCTGTCCTGGAGAACGCCATTTCCGCCATGAAGTCCGCCGGTTTTGCGGCAAAACAGGAAACCGGGCCCGATGGGGCAGTGCAGTTATACGCCCAAAAGAATGCCTGGAGCCGTTCAGGCGTTTATGTAACGCATGTAAGCATAATCGTGATCCTGCTGGGCGCCATGCTTGGCGTGCTTTTTGGGTTCAAGGGTTTTATAAACCTTCCCGAGGGCTACAGCACGAATGTGGTCTATTCGACCAATATGGACATGTCGGACACATCTCAGGACCCCCAGAGGGCAAGCCTGATGGGGGCCGTGGATTCGGCTGGCGGGGATTTTCAGAAAGCGGCGCACCTAGTGGGGAAAAGTCTCGTCGATTTCAAAAAAAGCCTGATATCTATCGGCGTGATTCCCCTTGATTTCCAGGTTTATTGCGATCAGTTCCAGGTGCAGTATTACGGCCAGAGCGATATGCCCAAGGCCTACAGGAGCCTGCTCACGGTAGTTGAAAACGGCAAACCGGTAGTTTCCAAGTGGATAGAGGTAAACCATCCGCTCAAATACAAAGGCGTCATGTTCTATCAGGCCAGCTATGGACTTTCAGACGACCTTTCAAACGGCAGGGCGGTGCTCGCCATAAGGCCCGTCGGGGGGCAGACCGAGACCAAAAGGCTCAGGATCGGCGACAGCTTCCCCATGCCAGGCACGAATGAGACGGTCAAGCTGGCCGAGTTCAACCCTGCCCTGGCTTTTGATGATCAGGGCAAGCCCGAAACCTACTCGAAGATGATGACGAACCCGGCTGTCAGGGTCGAAATATCGGGCAACGGTGGCGCCCCGGTTTCCAAATGGATCGTCCAGAGATATCCGGAGACATGGAGTTTGCCGGACGGCAGCAGCATAGGGCTGACAGATTTCTGGGGCGTGCAGTATACCGGCCTTCAGGTAAGGAAGGACCCGGGTGTTTGGGTGGTGTATCTGGGATGTATCCTGCTTGCCCTTGGCCTTTACATAGCATTCTTCATAAGCCACAAAAAGATCTGGATACGCGTGCAGCCTGATAAAAAAGGCATTCTCCTCAATGTGGCCGCGACATGCCCAAAAAACAGGCATGCTTACGAACGGGACATTGAGAAACTGGTCAAGCATTTAAAAGGAGGTAATTAAAAATTCATGGGAAGCTCACGCTTTTTCGGCTATTCCGAAATGGCATACATATTGGCAATGGTGGCCTACATTACCCATATCGCATTCAGGAAGAAAGTCATCGGGGTCACGGCCACGAGTCTGGCGGTATTTGGCTTTGCCTCCCAGACCCTGGCGATACTGCTTCGGTGGCGGGAGTTTTATCATCTTTCGGGCATGGGCGTGCTCCGCTCCATACCTCTTACGAACCTCTATGAGTCGATAATATTCTTTGTATGGTGCCTCATGCTGGGGTACCTGCTGATGGAGTTCCGCTACAAGAACCGATCTTTCGGGGCGTTTGTTACCCCGGTGGCCGCAGTGGCCCTGCTCTTTATCAGCCTTTCGGGAATGTCCACCGCGATAGAACCGCTTGTGCCCGCGCTCCAGAGCAATTGGCTGCTGGCGCATGTGACCATGAGCTTCATCTCCTATTCGGCCTTCGCGCTGTCATTCAGCACGGGCCTTATGTACCTCATAATGACCACGGAGCACAAGAAGGAAGGCGCCTATATATTCTGGACGGTCACCCTGGGCATTTTTGTTTCCGTGCTGCTGGCCATGGGCCTTGATTACATGAGGTTCCACGTCGACATGAAACCCGATGAGTTCATGAAGAGCTTCCTTTTCAAAAGCACGTATAAAAACGATTCCGCTATGGTGCAGGTCATAAGCTATCTGGCCACCGCCTTTCTGGTGTTCATTTTCTGGAAATACGGTTACGCACTGAAAAAGCTGATAAGCGGTTTCAATCTGCAATCTTCGGTCCTTGATGAAATAACCTATAAGAGCGTGGCTGTGGGTTTCCCGATATTTACGCTCGGAGGCCTGATATTCGGCGCGATCTGGGCGGACCAGGCCTGGGGCGTTTACTGGAGCTGGGACCCGAAGGAGACATGGTCTCTGATAACCTGGTTGATCTACGCATTTTATCTCCATGCGCGGTTTTTACGGGGATGGCGGGGAAAGAAGATCGCGATGGTTGCCGTAATGGGGTTTGTGGCGGTCATATTTACGTACCTCGGGGTCAACTTGCTTCTAAGCGGACTCCATTCGTATGGGAGCCGGTAAGGAAAGCCACGAGCACAACAGCTTGCCCGGATTAAAAAGGCAGCCCGCTA
>JAKAEG010000073.1 GCA_021819985.1 Nitrospirota bacterium
TGGAAGGGGTGTATTAATGTTTAAGAGAGTTGTTTTGGCGGCATTACTTTTCCTGATGGTCCCGTTAATTTCTTCCGCATACGATGTCGAGCAGGTCACAAATGGAGGGACTATTACGGGCACAGTGCTTTTTACCGGCCATCCCCTACCAAAAAACCCGATGATGCGCACGACCTCGTCCCAGGATTACTGCGGCCAGACAATGACCATGATGAATTACTTGATCAAAGACGGAAAGGTGCAGAACGTTGTCGTTTTCATTAAGAACATCAAGGCTGGAGCCTCGGCGCCAAAAACGCCTGCATTTGTGGACAATTACAAGTGCGCCTTTGTGCCGCATGTCGGGATCGGCTTTAAGGGAAACTCTTTGAACGTCAAGAACTCTGACCCGGTGTTCCATAATATCCACACTTACCTGAACAACAGCACTTATTTCAATGTCGGGCTGTCTACCAAAGGTATGCAGATCACAAGACCACTTAAAGACGCCGGCCTTATCGAAGTCACATGCGACGCCCATCCATGGATGGAGGGATGGCTTTATGTTTTTGATAACCCCTATGCCGCGCTGACCAATGCAAACGGACAGTTTGTAATAAAAAACGTGCCGCCCGGCATTTACACCGTCGAGGCCTGGCATGAGAAGATGGGCAGAATCGATCTTGGAAACGTAAAGGTCACGGGCGGAGAGACAACATCAATAAAACTGAGCTATAAGAAAGCCAAAGGACATTTTTAAATTGAAAAATTCAAATTCCATGAGGACGCCAATGAAAAAGACCGTATTTTTAATCATGACCGCCGTTATCGCTTCATTTTTTGTTTTGTCCGTGCAACGATCGGAAGCCGTCCCTTCGTATGCGCGCCAGCTTGAAAAACCCTGCACGGCCTGCCACACGATATGGCCCAACCTGAACCAGTACGGCAGGCAATTCAAGGTAAAGGCGTACACGGACGCATCTCCCGACTGGGACGTCGTCAGTAAAGACAGGCTGAACCTGTTTTACATTTTCCCGATCTCCGCGCGCATAATGTTCATACCCTATCAGATAGAGCAGGACCATTCCGCGGCAACTGCTGGTTCCGTGAACAGCACCTACAATGTTAACCAGACGTTCATCGACAATATGCAGATATTCCTGGCTGGCAGAATATACAGGTATGCCGGACTTTTCACCAGTGTCGAAAGCGGCGCGGTAGGCGGGTCGGGGAACGCATCGGGCAACTTCTCCTTAGCGGTTGCCAAATTCGCCTTCGCGTACCCCCTTTCAAATGGCAACACTCTGGGCCTGGTGCTTTTTCACGGCCAGTCGACTTCGGCGGACCCGTTCGACAGCCTTGGCGGATGGGACAGGGACATTGCAACACCTGATACCGAGGGCCTCCCATGGGTACTCAGCAAAGGCTGGACATCCAGTTTCTGGTCCGGAAACAGCAGAAATGGAGCAACCGTCCACGGGTACTTTCTGGGCAACCAGCTCTATGCGGCCCTCAGCGTAATGAGGGGCAGCGGGGTCAGTGACGCGGATTTTTTTGCTACTACCTTCATGCACCAGCTTTCAAACCCGCTTGCCTCTCCTGAAAACGCCTCTACCGGCCCGGTTTCCGGATATGCCCGCGTGGCGTGGGACCAGAAGCTCTCTAATGGCGCGGCCACCTTCGGCGGCATAGTCTACACCGGCCAGGAAAGGGTTACGAGCACAGCGGGCGTCGCAGCGGTTCCCTTTATAACAACCCGCATCAACAGGCAATACCTGGATGCCTCCCTGGAGCAGAATTTCGGGACCAACAACCTTGTCGAGGCCAAGGCGATTTATGGCTTCGGCCAGGAATCGGGGCTTACAGGAATCACAAACGGGACTGCGGCCCTGGGCAGCGGCGACAAGAGGAATTTTAATGGCGGGTCCGTAGAGGCGGACTATTTCTTCCGTAGGACATACGGTATAGTGGGCCAGTATAACTGGGTCACAAACTTCAAGGTCCAGCCCCAGGATTTCGATCCCGCGACCAGCCAGCACACATGGCTTGTGGGTCTGAACTATCTGCCATGGCTCAACACCAAGGTACAGTTCATATACGCCAATACAAGGAGCAATTACCTGACAGGCGGCACCGTTACCTCCGGCCCGTCCGAAACGGACAAGATATATAAATTTATGGTGGACGTGGCTTTTTAGCCGGGATGCAACAGGGAACAAGGAGATGGAAAATAAAGGAATGAAACAAAAGCTGTTCGGGTTGCTCCATTTGGGTAAAGTCTCCGAAAGGCTGTCAGCGATAAGGATGCCGCTGGCCATGAAACTTTATGGGGCGGTCTTCACGGTGCTGGGGTCGCTGGTACTTGTCTGGGGGCTTTCCTACCTGAGCCAGTCGGTGCTGCTTGGCGGCTACAAGACCCTTGCGGAATCGGACGGCGCCGCGCTGAGCGCCAGCCAGAATGCTGAAAATGAACTCGGGCTGTCCGTGCAGGCTTACAAGGAGTTCATTATTCATGGAAACAGGAAGTTCGTATATGATTTCAAGGACCATTCCAAGGCGATCGGCGGAGCGCTTGAAATTTTCAAGAAACTGGTCAAGACCGGGCCGGAAAAAAGCGCGTATAGCGAGGCAAAAGATGCGTTCAGTCAATACGATCACTCCATTGATCCCGTGATGGATGCCCGGGATAACAGCAGCTCTGATCTGGCCTCGCTGGACCAGAACGCCGATTGCAGGCTGCGCTTTGCTCTTACCGCGCTTAGCGGGATAGCCAAAAAGAACTATGACGCTTCACAGGCGCGGCTGAAAAAAGAGGCGAAGCAGATAAATATAGCGCAGACTGTCCTTACGGTCCTTTCAGCTATTATCGGTTTGGTGCTTAGCACTTTGTTGATCCGGCTGATCCTTAAGTCGGTCATGGCCGTAAAATCCGCGGCGGAGTTTTCCGCAAACGGGGACCTGTCCCATGATGTGCCGGTCCACAGCAATGATGAGATCGGCGATATGGCAAAGAACGTCAGCGCAATGATAGCCAACCTCCGGAAGATGGCCGAAAAGATAACCTCTCTTGTCTCCTCGCTGGCATCAAGTTCGGTAGAGCTGTCCACCACCTCCGATGGCATGAGCAAAGGCGTACAGGATTTGTCGATCGATGCGGACCAGGTGCTTAAGGCCATGGCCGCAGTCTCGCAGACCATAATGGATACCGCCCGGAATGCGACCCTGGCCGCCGATGCAAGTAAAGACGCATCCGGGACAGCGGCCAAAGGCAAGAAGATCGCTGAATCTACGGTTGAAGACATGGTCCATCTCGCTAAAACGGTGCAGGATGCAGCCGCTACGATAGAGGAGCTGGGCAGGAATTCCGCCCAGATCGGAGAGATTGTGAACGTGATCAACGATATAGCGGACCAGACGAACCTCCTGGCCCTGAACGCCTCTATCGAGGCGGCACGGGCAGGAGAGCAGGGCAGAGGCTTTGCCGTAGTTGCGGATGAGGTAAGAAAACTGGCGGAGCGGACAGGCCAGGCCACAAAGGACATCGCGCAGAGGATCTCGGCCATCCAGATCGCGGCGGGTCAATCAGTTGATGCGATGAAAAAAGGCAACGAGGAGGTGGCCCACAGCGTAATTCTTGCCAAACAGACCAGCGCTTCCCTGGATTCCATTGTGAAAGGATCGACGAGCGCGCTTGATATGGTCCAGCGGATCGCGGTAGCCACTGAGGAGCAGACTGCGACAACCGAGCAGGTTACCTCGAACATGGAGCACATATCCCAGATAACAAAGCAGTCAGCGGCTTCCACTGAACAGATCAGGGCATCTGCTAATGAGCTGGCGCAGCTTGCAACGGAACTTCAGTCGATGCTCGCGTGGTTCAAGGGTATAAATGGATAACGAGCGTAACCAAAGGGTGAGCGAGTGAATACGGTAAAAGGAAATCCTTACATAAGCTTTCCGAAAGGGAAGCTCAATCCGCAGGCCGGCAGCTAACCGGGAGAAACCTATCTCAAAATAATTTTGGGATAGGTTCTGGAAAAATTTAAAGACTGCCCAGCTTTTCCACCTCTGCCTGAAAATAGCCGGAGGTCTCCTTATCGAAGAGGCAGAATTCGATCACTTCAAGTGTGCTTTCCGGATTTTCGCGGATAAAACGGATGGCCGTTTGGACCAGGATGGTGGCGCATGCTTTTTTGGGAAATCCGAAGATGCCGCTGCTTATGGCAGGCATGGAGATGCTTTTGAACGATTTCGAGGAGGCAAGCTCAAGCGAGGAGCAGACCGCGCTATCAAGTTTTTTGTCTTCCCCTCCTTCACCCATTCTTGGGCCCACCGCATGTATGACTGCCTTCACGGGCAGACTGCCCGCCCCAGTGATCGCGGCCCGGCCAACGGGAACAAAGCCGATCCTGTCGCTTTCCTCCTGGATGCTTTTCCCTCCTGCCCTCACTATCGCGCCTGCCACGCCGCCACCGTGTTTAAGATGGCTGTTTGCGGCATTGACGATAACATCAACGTCACGCTTCGTAATGTCGCCCTCGACCACTCTGATCTCTTTCCCGTTTTTCGAATAACGTGCAATCGTCTCCATTGGTTTCATATTATCTCACCCGTTTTGAAATTTCAAAATGCATGTAAAAAGTTGAATAGAAAATTTGTTGTAAAATTTGATTTTATGTAAAATATGATTATCAAATCAACTTTGGAGGCCTGAATGCCCAGAATAATAAAAGCGACTGATGCGGTGAGGTCTTTTTCAGATATCCTCAATTCCGTGAAGTACCAGCATGAGAGTTATACGATCATGCGGGGCGGTAAACCCGCAGCCGCACTGGTGCCTGTTGAGACATCTCCCGCAGGAAAGACGCTTGGAGAACTCAAAGCTGTCTTGAGCAAGCTTCCCCGTCTCGGTAAAGATGCGGAAAGTTTTCTGCATGATGTCGAGGAAGGGATTCGCAATCAGCCGCATGTCCCGGAGCAGTCTGAATGGGAGTGATATTTGATACCAGTGAAATAATTACCATTGAGCGCGGCAGCCTCCATATAGATGATCTCATTAATGGGCGCGAAGATGAGCCATTTGGCATAAGCGTTATCACAGTTGCGGAACTCCTCCACGGGGTTGAACGCGCCAACACTCAGGCGCGGAAGATCAAACGGCAGGCCTTTGTCGAAAAAGTTATAGAGTTCTTTCCCGTCATATCTTTCGATATAACCATAGCCCGGATTTACGCCCGGCTTTGGGCGGCATTAGCTGTCCAGGGCATCGTTGTGGGAAGCCATGACCTTATCATCGCTGCTACTGCGCTTTCGCTGGATTGTACGATAATCACTGCAAACATGCGGGATTTCGAGAAAATAGAAGGTTTGATCGTTGAGAAGGCATGAAATTTTCCAGTTATTAATCGTCTCAAAATAGTCTGAACATCCTAATGTCGTCATTCCCGCACGTCTTTAGCGCCAGATTTTATTTTGATAAAGACTGGCCAAGTTAAAATGGATGCCCGATTAAGATCCTCGGGCATGACGAACAAAGGACGAAATCGGTAAATACTATTATGAGACCGTTTATTAATATCTCACGTGGATAATAAGCAAGGCCCAATAGAGGATAGGGGCGGAAAACAGCGGGCCGTCCAGCTTGTCGAGCATTCCTCCATGGCCTGGCAGCATATGGCTTGAGTCCTTTACGCCCGCGTCCCTTTTGAACATCGATTCAACCAGGTCTCCGGCAATCGCGATCGTACCCATCAAAAGCCCAAGACCGGCCGCCGCTGCGGGCGATATGCCAAGTTGGAAGACCATACCGGCTGCGAATCCGGCGGCGGCCCCGCCGGCCATGGAGGCGATCGCCCCTTCGACCGTCTTGTTAGGGCTTACCTCCGGGTATAATTTTCTTTTCCCAAGGGCATGGCCAACGTAGAGCGCGGCGCTGTCTCCGATCCACACGGTGCCGTATAAAAAGATTACCCATTGCGCCCCGAGGTCTCTCAGAAACATCTGATAAACGATAAGTCCCGGGATATAGAGCAGGGCAACGACTACCGTTGATATTTCCTTAAGCGCGGAGGGAGGACCGCTTTTGAAAAGCCTTATAGTAACGGCGATAAGAAGTAAAAAGCTGTAAATGCCTGCCGGAACCCGTCCGCTCAAGGCCGCACCGGCCAGGAAAAAAAGACCAAGCGCCATTCCCGTGAGCTTCATCGCAGAGGGCGCGCCGTAGAAATGCATGAATTCCCAAAGGGCGATCATGCCCATTACGGCCGCAAGACCGTCGAACCATATGCCCGGCAGTTTGGTTATATAGATGTAAAAAACAGGGACAAGAACGGCAGCGGTAAGAAGCCTTTTCGCGTGCATCAGAGCTTTACAGCCCCGAATCTCCTGTCTCGCGCCTGATAATCCCTGAGCGCCCTGAGGAGTTCCTCCCTGCCGAATTCGGGCCAGAGGGTGTCCGTGAAATAGAATTCCGAATAGGCCGACTGCCAGAGGAGGAAATTGCTTATCCTCTTTTCCCCGGACGTCCTTATTATAAGGTCCGGGTCCGGAAGGTCCTTGGTGTCAAGAAGACTCGAGAAGGAATTCTCGTTTATCTCTTCGGGCCCGGCGCCGGACTGAATGGCTTTTTTCACCGCCCTGATTATTTCGTCCCTGCCGCCGTAGCTTATCGCCGCGGTGAGCACCATATTCTGGCAGGCGGAGGTCAGCGCTTCGGCCTGCGCCACCAGTTTCCGCACGCCGCCTGAAAGCCTGTTCAGGTCGCCCATGGCCCTGAAGCGTATGCCCTCCTTCTTGAACTCGTACATCTCCCTGTTCAGGTAAATTTCCAGGAGCTTCATTATCATCGCCACTTCCGCTCCCGGCCGCTGCCAGTTCTCAAGAGAAAAGGCATAAAGCGTGAGCGCCTTTATTCCAAACTCCTTGCTCGCTTTTATTATCTCTTTTGAGCGCTCCACGCCGCGCCTGTGGCCTTCCACTCTGGGCAGCCCTTTCATGGCGGCCCATCTGCCGTTTCCGTCCATGATGATGCCGATATGGGCCGGCATATTGTCCGGAAGGAATTCCGGTTTCATTCGCCCTCCAGCGGGTACATGTAAAGGCGTGTCGTAAACGGAGACTCTCCCTGAAGGATCTTCGAAAAGGTGAGCCCGAATACGGGTGTCATTAGCATCATGAGGCGGTTTTTTGAGGCCGTGAAATTGATGATCGTGCCGCCTACATTACCGCCAAGCACAAGCTGCTGCATGGAGGCGCCGTTCCATCTGAGGACGGCGATTCTGGAACTTTTATAGCCAAGCCCCTGGACCATCTTTATCAGATATGTCCTGTTGATGATCAGAGCGTCCCGTCCTATTACCTCTATAGGGTCCTTGATGTACCAATGGCTGTCCTCGAGGGCAGGGCTGGCGCTGTCCTTTTTGAAACTCATCGGGAATCCGCCGAAGCTCCCGGGGCTTTTCCAGAGGACAAGGCCCGCTTTGCCGTAGACCTTTATAAACCCCTGGTCGTCATAAGCTATCGTGAAAGTCTTGCCCCCGTAATGCATGAACGAGAAATCGAAGATATTCACTCCGGACGGCAGGTCCACTTTGCCGCCCCAGACTATTTGGTCTTTTTCCCATTTTACGCTGTAAACACCGCCTTCGAACCCGTGGTCCAGGCCGGCCTTCTGGGCATACAGGCCCCCATTCATCCACCTTAGGAAAAAGCGGCCCTGATATATCTTGTGAAACGAGCCTTCCCGGAAAACATATATGGAAGAGAGCAGATCAGGTCCCTTTTTGGCGGCAACGATGATCGCGTCCCTGCCGTCTCCGTTTATATCGGCTGCCTGCATGCGCAGGAATTGCTCCGATCTGCCTCCTTTTATTTCCGCCCCTCCAAGGGCTGGCGCCAGAAGGGAGCTGCTTATGTTGTAAAAAGATATGTCGCTTTCAGAGGCGATCGCCAGTACCTGATTTCCTTTGCCTGCCATATCGGCCAGGCAGATCATCCGGGCGCCGAAAGGGACATTGAATGTGATCAGCGTATCGTTTTTCGGCGCGAACAGCTTGTCTCCAAGGGTAAGGTCATTAAAGTCCTTTTTATCGAACACAGTCCCGGAAACCATCGCCTGGGACGAATCCGAGGTCCAGACGAGTTTCTGGTTGAGCACGGTCCTGCCGTCCTCGATTTCCTGCGAGATGATGAGAACGGCATCGGCTTTGAGCCTCTTTCCTTCGGCCAGGGCATTTTGCTCACCGTCAAGCGAACTGGATAAAAGCTCGAACCGCCCTGTCTTTTTAAGCATGTCATAGTATTGATCGGAAAGGCCCCAGCTTACTTTTTTTAGCTGATAAAAAAGAAGCCTGACCCTGGTCCCTGATATCCGCACGATATCGCCCGGTCCGGCCTTCCCCTGGATTATTTTCAATTCCGCCTGGACCCCGGTTTTTTCCGGGAGTATTTTCACCGTCTGGGCTGCCCCGACGGGCTCTTCCATGGTCCAGAGCGGCTGGCCCGTCACTGGATGAAAGAACTCAGCGCCTTTTTTTAATATCCTGAAGCGCATCCCCTCTTTTACAGAAGCTGAATTGCTGATGGCCGCAGTCACAACTCCGTCTTTCACGGAGATCACATCGCCATGCATGGGAGCGAAAAATGAGAGCACCGCGTCTTTTAATTGCTCAAGCGGGGCCTGGCTGTTTTCGGGACTTGTTTTCGTTTCCGGCTTTACGGTCAAGGGCTGCCTGGCATATACCCCCGAGACCGGGATAAGCACCAGGAGCGCTGAAAAGATAGCCATAAGGATGTGTCTGACGGTTTTTTTGAATCTGTTCGGCACGCAAAAACCTCCGCAATGTAATGGAAAATTATAACACAGGAGGGGTAAGGGAAGGGCTCTTGGAAATTCATTCCCAGCCCAACATGCGCCACATGGATAATTCGTCATGCCGTCCGGTTCGCGGGCGAGAAATAAGTCCTGAATTGTCAAGGATATTCACCTTAAATCAATTTGACAGCGGAACGGAATGTATAGTATTCTCAAGTGAAATTAACATTAAAAATTTCTGACCCGAAAGAAGGTATTCCGCAGTTTTGTTCAGGACACAGATAATGGTAATCCTTCCCGAGGCCCTTCTGGCCTTGTCCGCGATGGCCATCCTGCTTTTGGACCTCGTCATAAAAAGAAAACCGGTCTTTACCGTATTGACCGCTGCCGCCGCGTGCGGCGCTTTTTTTGCCCTTAACGGCGCACATGGCCCAGTGTTCGGCGGCATGTTCACCGCGGACGGATACAGCATGTTTTTCAAGGTAATATTCCTCATAAGCCTTGCGTTATCGGCCATCGTCTCCGCGGGGTATCTGGCCGTGGAGCAGGCAGAGCACGGGGAATATTATGCCCTGATGCTCTTTGCCACGACCGGCATGATGATCATGGCCTCGGCCGGTGACCTTATAATGGTTTATCTGGGACTTGAACTCATGTCCCTTTCGCTCTATGTGCTTGCCGGTTTCCTGCGTGGAAACTCGCGGTCGAGCGAGGCGGCGCTTAAATATTTCTTGCTGGGGTCATTCGCCTCTGCTCTCCTTCTTTTCGGCATCTCCCTCACTTACGGGCTTACCGGCTCGACGTCCATAGCCGCGGTTGCCTCTTTCATAAAGACACACGGGCTTGCCGGCAACCCCGTCCTGGCTTTCGCCACCATTTTGTATGTGGCCGCGTTTGGCTTCAAGATAGCGGCCGTGCCTTTTCATATGTGGGCTCCGGACGTATACGAAGGCTCGCCCACGCCCGTTACCGCCTTTATGTCCGTGGGGCCCAAGGCGGCCGGCTTCGCCGTCATCGGCAGGGTATTACTGCTGGCCCTGGGGCCAATGAACTTTGAATGGGCAGGCCTTCTGATCGCCCTTTCCATTCTCAGCATGGTCGCCGGAAACATACTTGCCCTGGCCCAGACGAACATTAAAAGGATGCTTGCCTACTCTTCCATTGCCCACGCGGGGTATGTGCTTATCGGTATCGCGGTGGGCGGCCCGGATGGGCTTGCCAGCTCCATGAGTTATCTGTTCATATATGCTTTCATGAACATAGGGGCATTCACCGTGGTGACATTGCTTACGAGCGAAGGCGTAAAAGCCGAGAACCTCGAAGAATACTCAGGGTTGTCGAAGAGCCATCCGTTTCTTGCGGCCCTTATGCTTATATTCATGTTCTCCCTGACCGGGATACCGCCCACAGCGGGTTTTGCCGGAAAGTTCTACCTGTTTAACGCCGCTATAAAGGCGGGTTATCTCTGGCTTGCTGTGATAGCCGTTGTGATGAGCGTTGTGTCGGCCTATTTTTACCTGCGGGTTGTCATGTATATGTATATGAGGGAACCAGGGGAAAAAGAACTCCGGATGGAGCGCTCCTTCGGAGCGAGACTCGCATTGGGGATCACGGCCCTGGCTGTCCTCGTGCTTGGCCTCATGCCTGCCGGACTGATTGACCTTGCCCGCTCCGCAGCCGCAAATTTAAAGATATAACAACCCGCTGTGATTTTGTCTGTCATTCCCGCGTAGGCTTTGAATCCATTTAAAACAAGTCAAATTGGATGCCCGATTAATACCTCGGGCATGACGTCTTTAATGAAATCAGGATTTTTCAATGGTCTGTTAAAAGGTAAAAAAAGATTACGCCTGATTTTACCCTAACTTTGCATTACTACGTTGTCATTCCGGCTCGTCCTGAATCTTTCCACGTCTTTCGGAAGGATTCAAGACGAGCTTCGGGACCGGAAAAATCCCTTCACTTGCGGGAATGACAACAAGAGGAGTTCCAGCAATAGTTTGAAGGTTTCAGGACGCGTAGTTTAAATACAATTAAAATTCGGCCCGGAATAATGAGCAGAAGACATTTTCAATTTACAAGAGGAGCAATTTAATATTATTTTTTTATTCAAACAGCCCTGAAAGGGTCTGGGTCTTTTCGGTAAGGCGCAAAGCGACTTCCTGCTGCTCTTTTTTGAGCTTATGGAATTCGCCCGCGATGTTCAGGGCGGCAAGTATGGCGGCATTCAGCGGAGTAACGCTAGGCGCCTTGTCGAGCACTTCCTTTATTTTCGCATCCACGTAAGAGGCAAGCTCCTTCATCTCCTTTTCGGAGGTGTCGCCCCGTATCGTGTACTTTTGTCCCAGTATTCGGATTTCGGCTTTGTTCTGCAAATTTCATTTTCCAAAAATCAGAGTTCGAAAACTGTTTTACTTTGGTTGTTGGTTGAATCAAGTCTTTCAATTCACATGAGTGAAACTTTCCAAAAGTTT
>JAKAEG010000074.1 GCA_021819985.1 Nitrospirota bacterium
TGACGTTCAAAAGATTTAAGACGTCATGCTCGAGGACCTTAATCGGGCATCCATTTTGAATCACTTATTTCCCCTGGCCGAACAAACTCCGCAATAAAAATATTTTTAGTGGCCTGATAACATACTGCAAATTTGATGATACAATTTTGATGGTTGCATAGAAAAAGGGCATATAAAAATTAAAATTTCCAGCACACAGCCAATAAATGGCAAAGCCAGATGAAGATCAAATATAAATTGCCGGCCACTTTCCTCATATTTACATTGTCGCTAACGGCCCTCTTCTATCTTGCCGGATTAAGCAATCAGAGGACCACCTTCAGGCGGATAGCCATTGAGCATCTGAGGGAAGTTAAGGACATTTTCAATTACCATGAGCAGGACAACACAAAGATGCTTTTTTCGGTCCTGGCGGCCATCTCCCGGGACCCGGGAATAAAAACGGCTTATTTAACAAAAAACAGGGACAGACTTTTCTCTTATGCTCTTCCGCTTTTTGAGGACCTTAAAAATAATGGCATCACGGAATTCTATTTCATACAGCCCGACGGCCGCGTTTTTTTAAGAGTGCACGACAAAGGGCGTTTTGGCGACCCGGTGAAGAGGACCTCTTTTTCAAAGGCGGTGAGCACGAAAAAACCCTCATGGGATATTGAACTCGGCAAGACCGCGTTTGCGCTCAGGGCCGTTACACCTTTTTTTAAAGACGGCAAGCTTATAGGATACATTGAGCTTTCCGAAGGGATAAATCATTTCCTGGCATCCATGAAAGACCGGACAGGCAGCCAATTTTTTCTTGCCGGACAGAAGCGGTACCTGAGTATGCCGGACTGGCAATTCTTAAAGCTGTCAAGGGGACTCAGGAACAACTGGAACGACCTGAAAGATTTTGTGGTGCTTGGCAGCACCAATGGCGAAGGCCTTTCCCCCGGATGTTTCACGCAGGAAAACATGGAACAGGTCGAAAAAGGCATGAGCATATTGCAGCAGGTCAGTTTTAACAGCCATACGTACATGTGCGGCGGCTTTGTTGTGGACAATGCTGAAAATCAGCCGGTAGGGGCAATACTGGCCTTTACCAATATTACAGGCCATGTCGCTCTCGCAAAGCAGGCGAATATGAGGTTGATCGGCATGGCTGCGATCTTTTTCCTTATCACTTTTTCTGCCGGCATCATAATATCGCGGCTCATCACGGGACGGCTTGGAAAAATGGCCGGGGCGGCACGGGCTTACGGAAGGGGCGATATCGACAGAAGGGTGGAAGTAAAGTCTACGGATGAGCTTGGTGAACTGGCTGCCGCATTCAATATTATGGCCGAAGAATTAAAGGAGGAAAAGGAACACCTGATGAGCCATGAGGATACCCTTGAAAAGATCGTGGCGGCCCGCACCGAGGAACTCGCGGCCAGCGAAGAGCGCTACAGGAGGATAGTGGAAACGGCCCAGGAAGGCATTATCGCCGTGGACGAGAATGAAAAGATAGTTTTTGTCAATGAAAGCTTGGCTGGGATGCTCGACTTCAAAAAAGAAGAACTGCCCGGACGAAAGATAACGGAGTTCATGGACGAAAGGTCCCTGGCGGAGTTCAGGGCCAGACAGGAAAGACGCAAAAAAGGGGTTTTTGTTTTTGCCGGGAAATTGTATGATCTCAAATTCCGTGGCCATGGCGGCAAAGAGGTCTGGGCAATAGTTTCCTCAAGCAGCATGTATGACGCTACAGGCAAATATACCGGTTTTGTATCTCTGGTTACGGACATTACTGAGCGCAGACGGCTTGAGGCCATCGCCGAGGCGGCAAACCTGATGGAAAATGTAGGATACATATTCAGCGGAATAAGGCATGAGATCGCAAACCCGGTCGTTACGGCTTCGATCACGCTGGACGTGATGAAAAGGAAACTCAAAAACCTTTCACAGCCACAGATAGAGGAATATATCGAGAGGACCAGGGAGCAGATGTCCAGGCTCGATTTTCTGCTAAAATCCCTGAGGAATTTCAACATGTTCGAAGCGGTGGCGCTGAAGAGCGTCGATATTCGCGGGATGCTTGAAAAATTCCTCCCCCTTGTAACGGATGATGCAAAAAAAAGAGGGATCAAGATAGAAAGCGAGGTCTCGCCCGATGCCAAAAAGGCTTATTTGGATGAAAGGGCCTTCAACCAGGTATTGCTGAACATTGTGACAAACGCGTTTGACGCCCTCCAGGACAGAGTTGATCCAAAAATAAAAGTGGGAGTCCTAAAAGTGAACAGGCTGATAATGTTCCGGGTGGAAGACAACGGGAAGGGAATGACCCCGCAGCAGGCCAAAAATCTTTTCAGGCCGTTCTTTACGACAAAACCCCACGGCACGGGCCTTGGCCTTACGATCGTAAAGAAAATGGTTTCCAAGATGCAGGGCCATATCGAAATTACCAGCAATCAGGACGAAGGCACAATAGTTGACATATTCATTCCGGAAAGCGGCCCCGAAGACGAGGAGGAGGGAGCAGGCAGCGGGGGCGAAGCCCCCACACCTTAAAGGCCCCGCGCGCTTCAGAGCGCATGGTTAAAAACCGGGTGGGTTTAATTAACGTCCCATTAAAATATAATCTGCTTCATCCGGGCTTATTTCCCTGTCCGGTTTGCCCATCGGCAACTGGGGCAGCACAACGGCATACCTGTATTTCGATCTTTTTCCCATTTGTGCCGGAATGCCTTTTTTCCAGGCGTGCCCTATTCCCGTCAGCACCACCATTTTGCTGCCCGGCTCCTTCCTGAGCCGGTTAACGATATTCCAGGCCATAACCGAATCCCAGAGCATCTGCGCCTGGCAAAAATTATCAAAAGATTTGCCGCCCATTCCGTGATGGACCTGATACACCTGCCTGATAAACCGCTCATATTCCTTGTCGACGGTGCAGGTTATTCCGCCCGGTATCTCTTTCTTTTCCTCCGGCGTCAGCGAGTTAAAGCCACTTGTGAAAATTTTCCCGGATAATTCCCAGGGCACATTGAGCCCTGCCATGGGAATATCCGATGCCCTGGCGAACAAAAAAATGTCCTTGTACAGGGCCCATGGCGCATCCCAATTGTCATAATATATCTCAAGGAACCTGTCAGGCGGGATCTCCTTTTTGACCCAGCCGTCCAGGTCCTTTTGACTGTCGGCCCGGAACATCTCTAGCCCTATGGAAAAAGGCACATGCAGGGAATGGAGCCTTTTTATGATGTCAAGCTGGGCACTGTGGTCCGCCATGCTGTTATGGGTCTCTCCAAGCAGGACCACGTCCGCCTGCTTAATTTCACTTATCATCTGCCCGAAGCTGATGACCTGGTGGTCCCGTACTCTGTAGACCCGGTCATCCGGTGTCTTTTTTACAGCCGATATGATGAACGGCAGCAGCAACAAAAACACCGCCGCGCTGATGATGATTTTTCTCATGAGTTTCGCTGCCTCCGGTCAGGTCCGCATGAACGCGCCCCTGTTTTGGTAATCTTATCAACTTTTTTAGTTTTTTAAACGGCCTGAAATCGGGGACAGAGGGGAGGGGACTAAGGGGTGGGTCTGATTCCGGACAAGCCGGAATGACAACATCGCGTACAATATTAGGGTTATCTCTTCGTGATCTTCCGCAGCAATTTGCCGGGCAGCGTGTCGACCGCCTTTAACGCCCCGTGCGGGCACACTTCAACACAGCAATAGCACCTGATGCATTTATCGTAATCAAATTCCAGTTTTCTCCCTTTGCGCTTGATCGCCTGCGCGGGGCAATATTTCCAGCACTCTCCGCAAAGGGCGCACATCGAATCATCGCTTTCAGGCCTCTGGACAAAGTGCCTTCTCAGTTGCCCATGCATCCACTTTGGACCAAAGACAAGAGAGCCTGTGAGCGGGAATTTAAAATCCCTGACTACTGGGATTTCACCGTCGATGGCGATGTCACCTTCCGCAAGTCCCATTTCTTTGGCGATCCTGCAGGTCAGCAACTGGTCAGCGCCAATGCCCAGCATTCCGCACACCGCCTCATCAAGAGAAACCGCGCTGCCGCTGCCTGCCAATATGCCCATATCGCGCGGCGTCCCGCTTCTTCCCGGCCCCTGCCCTTCCATTGCCAGAATGCCGTCCAGAACGGTAAAAGAGGGGTTCACCAATCTGTATATCTCCACTAAAAGCCGCGCAAACATTTCCCTGTCGATACCAGCCCTGAAGTGCCACTCAGGCTTGCTCAGCCCGACAACACAGCCGAAAAGGTTTTTCACCCCAAGTGTAAGCAGCATCTGGGCATGGGTTTTTAATTTTGGCAGGTTGATCATGACGTCTGCTTCAACGGCATCCTGCGCGATGGCAAGGGTGCGAAACGGCGCGCCGGCAGCTACCGTCACCGGTTTCTTGAACTCCCTGTATTGGACCGGGAGCCCTTCAAGGGCATCCTTTATTCCACTTTCCTTCAGCACTTTTTCGAAGGACCCCATCGCCGGACTGTCTGAGATCACAGGGGAGGCGCCCCGCTCAAGGACATACTCTGCGGCTGCCTTTACCACCAATGGATGGGTTGTCATGGCTTTTTCAGGAGAGGCAGGAGCCAACAGATTGGGTTTTATGACCACCCTGCTGTTTCGGGCGATACCCTTGCCCCCAAGGCCGTCCATGATCTCAAAAAAAACGGGCCGCAACGTCCCGTAATCATAACCTGCTTTTCTTATAATGACCTTGCGCATATTTTTAATATAGCACCTGTTTCAAATTGTTTCCGGCTGCAAGAGGCTGGAAGCTGGCAAGTCCTTTTTTGTTTTTTTTGTTCAAGACAAAAAAGATAACCTTTCGCTTTTAAAAGACTTTTTCAGCCCGGCTGTTCAAATCCCCCGTTCAAAACTCCTTCCGGCTTCAGCTTTTCAGGAAAGCCCTGCCAAGCCCATCATAACCCGCCAGGCCATGGCATTGTCCATACAAATTGAATGTTTTATGAACTCAGGATTTCCGGTCGTGTTTTCTGAAAAATCCAGCTATTTTCGATTTGTCCGTTTTTCCTTCAGCCACCGGGCGCGCCATGACCTCTAATCGCCGAAACCGGCGGCAGATGGCAACATAGGATTTTAACAGGCCAGGCCGATAGAATGGAGGAGTTTAAAAGGTCCACCGGCAAGAAAGTCCGTACTTCCTTGCATTCCAAATAGGCGGGAACTTCCGGTCGAAATATGCTTTTTACATAAATTCGGAACGATCAATAGTGCGGCCAGTAAGCCGCGTTTACACTAGACAGCTTAAGTCTGTGGAGTTTGGGTAAAAATCTGCGCTGAATACGTATCCTGCCGACTGATAATTTCCGTTAGAATTCTTTAAATCCTCTCTAGGGCGGGGCGTAGGGGTGGGTTATGTATAGGGGCGGGGTTTACCCGCCCGCCGTTTGTCTTTTCCGTCATTCCGTGCCCCGACACGGAATCCAGCGACTTTAGCCTTTTTACGGGGATGTGCCGATACGCTCAAAACAGCAAAATTCAAGACCTGACCCCCCATTTTCTGACCCCTGACCCTTAAAGCCAAAATACAAATCCAATTTAATCGGAATTAAGTATGAAGTCCCCCGAATTCAAAGGTGGTGACCAGTAAGTATTGAATTAAGGTAGGAAATCAATACCTCAGTACTTATGTATCCAGCCTTTTTTCCCATCGTGTATAGAAACCCTTTCAGCTTTTGAACGGACGTACACTTCTCATCAGGAGATGTAGAAGGGTCCTTCAGGCGGTCAAGATCTGATCGGAGTTGAAGCGCTGCAACATCGTCATTGACTTTCGCCAATAAGGAAAGTATCTCTCTGTCTTCTTCGGTGTACTTGATGCCGCCAGAGAGGACATTTTCGACAGCGACTCTTGAATTGGTCGAGATTGCAGCAGGCCCCAGGTTAATAGTGACTGGCCCAGTGTTGCCAACTACTGAAAAAAGGGTTGAAAGGTTGTTATCGGCTGGCATCGGTAACTCGACAAGCTCGTTAGCATCAAGAAGCTCAGCTTCCATCTGTTGCACAAGTAATAAGCGTCGGCGCTCAAATTCGTGCCGCATTTCCAGATGAAGCCTCCGAAATGATCGCGCATACTTAGCCACTATAAACCCAGCTTCCTGGGGTGACGTGCCACCCTCAGTGAGAACTCGTTCAGCAGCAGATGAATCATTCTGCGCCAGCACTAGGAACTTGTCAAAACGTGCTGTAGCCTCTCGGAGATCATCTAAACTGCTCGCATCACCTCGGCCCTTAAAAATATATGTTGTCCCTCGATTTGTGCGTTGGACGTCAACTGAAAACTCCTTTCCTTCAACATCTCGGAGATATCTGGTAAAGAGAGTAAGAAAGTCCTCAAACTGCTCGCTCTGGTATCTCCCATGAGGAACATAGAGGCGTAGAAAGACACCCGCTTGAGTATCCTCCAATGCCTCAAACATTCGAATCGTCACATCACTCCTCTTCCGGAAAGGAAGAATTTCTATGTTGAGATTAGCCCACTCAGCCAGAACGGCCGTAGCGCGTTCAATCAGAACTTTGTTGTTCTTCAGCCACTCGTCGCGATCTGGGATTTGGAATGGGCTGTCTAGAGTTCGCCAAGGAATATCCTTCGCTTCAAGTTCCTCATCTTTAGCATTGATAATTTCCCAAGGAAGAGGTTCTATTGCTCCCTGTAAGTTGTCTTCATAAACAAAAAAAAGTGTCTTTGTGCGTACCAACTCTGACATGAGAGCACCGCGCACTTTATCGTATTGCTCTTCAGCAATAAGGAGGAGAGTTGGCGTAGGGATATATCCAAACACGAGGGCAAGCCGATGTTCTTCATTAAGTTCATGAAGCAGTTCATTTATTTTTTCCCAATTGCGAGGCGTAGATCGAAAACGTCTATTTATTACTGTAAAGCCAAGACTTTCAATTTTTGCCGTGAGTCCCTCATGGGCAAAATCGCCAAGTACAACAACGATTGGCAGAGCTTCACTGTTGGATTCAATATTCATATAAATGAATTAGTTAATGTAGGACAGGTTAGCGGAGCGTAACCCGACACTTCCTTGAATTTTTTACCTTTACTCACTGCCCACCATCGAATCAAATTGAATACATTTTCCGGCTCCCCAATCGGGCTGATAAATGCCTTTCTTAACGAATTCTCGGAAACTCGAATGCCCCCATTCTATTGGTGACCTCGCATACCCGTGCTTTACCGGATTGTAATGAATATATTCCACATGCCTCGCTAAATCCGAGCCATCTCTGATCTGATGCTCCCAAAACCTGTCTTGCCAAATTTTCCCATTTGTCATGGATTTCTTTGTAAAATAACTTTTCACCAGGCGCCATCTCGTCGAGAAATCATCAATCCCCTCTGGCAGCGTCCAAATGCAATGAATATGGTCCGGCAAAATCACAAATGCATCCATTTGAAAGGGATGCTTCCTTTTCACATGAGCTAAAGCAAGCTCTATGAGATTTATATTTTCAAAAGAAGAGAATATTCCCCGCCTGTGTTCCGTGACCACAGTGAAGAAAAATGCCGCCCCCTCTGCTCTTGAACGTCTGTAATTCATTATTGGAATTGTCGGGTTACGCTGCGCTAACCCGACCTACAATTTTTATTTTTAATCAGCGCATGCCCATCTTATCCTGGTAGTAATCTACACTTTTTTGAGAAAATTTTGGGAGTAAATTTCTGAAAGCATTGTTGCATCCGCCGCGTTCGTCTCAAAAGACGGGTTTGAAGGGGAAATCAATTCCAGACAGCCTTTTTCTTATTATTATTATTTACTGCTGCCTGAGCCTGGCATCGAGCCGGGAAAGCAGCCCGTGCAGCATCTTCAATTCCCATTTGGCCGTCTGGGCCCGGCCAAGCAGGTGCTTCAAATTTTTCATGATCGTTATCTCCATGTCCTTGTTGCCTCTTGGAATGTAATCAAGAAGGGCGAGGGTTTCGGAAAACCTTTCGAAAAAGAAGGAGATGTCGTCCTGTGAGGCAAGTTTTTTATCCGGACCGGGCGTTCGCCCGGTGTCTGCTGAGACCTGCCCCGCCATGAAAAGCTCATACGCCATAAGGAGCACGGCTTGAGACAGGTTGAAGGAGGGCATCTGTGTGCCAGCCGGTATGTTGATCAAAAAAGCGCATTGCTCTGTCTCTTCGTTTGAAAGCCCCCTGTCCTCCCTTCCAAACAGGATGGAGACCGGCCCCTCCAGCGCGTATTTTTTTATCCTTGTCACGCCCTCCCTGAGCGTGTATACCGGCCCCCTCTGCTTGCCCAGCCTCCTTGTCGTTCCGGCCACCAGGGCCTTCCCGCTTATGGCATCCGAAAACTTACCGTGTATTTTCACCTTTTCCAGTACGTCCAGCGCGCCGTGCGCGAACCAGAGCGCCTCATCGGAAGGGAATTTCCGGGGGGCCACGAGTTCAAGGCGGGAAAACCCGAAATTCTTGATGGCCCTGGCCGAGGCCCCGATATTGCCCCCTTCCCTGGGGCAGACAAGCAGAAATGAGACGTTTTTCTTCCAGTTCTTCATAAAGATTTTTTTAGTGTTTTTAATTTAATTCTAACCGCGGCTTTCTTCCCTTTTTGTTTTTTGATTTTTTTGCTTTTAAATTGATTCTAACTTAAAATCAAAAAGTATGTTCTTTGTTTTTAGCGGAAAAATCCTGCCCGTTTTTTTCAAAAAAAAAGAAAAAAAAGAAAATCTTTTAAACCTTTTTGCTTTTCAGTTGTCAATATGAATGGAAGATAAAAAATGAATGAGGACATGGAGCTTACTGAGCGCTGCGTCCGGGGAGACGCGGAGGCCCTGGAAAAGCTGATACTGAAGTACAGAAAACAGGTCTATGTCTTTATTTTGAGAATGGTGGGGAACGTGGAGGATGCATTGGACCTGTCACAGACGGTTTTTATGAATATGGCAAGCGCGATAGGGGATTTCAGGGGCGAGGCCTCGTTCAAGACCTGGCTTTACCGGATAGCATCGAACCTGAGCCTGAACCATTTGAAACGATGCAATCCCAGCCTGGATGATATGGAGGAAGGAGAAAAAATCCTTGAGAAAATCCCTTCAGGCCAGAAGGGTATTGAAGCTGTGATGCTGGAACAGGAAAAAAAGGAGCTTTTGCAGCGCGGCATAAGCTCGCTTCCGCCAAGGCAGAGGGAGGCTGTGCTTTTGCGCGTCTATGGAGGACTTAGCCTTGCGCAGACGGCAGACGCAATGCAATGTTCGGAGGGCGCTGTAAAGGCCCATTACAGTCTTGCCGTAAAGAAACTGAAAGAGGCGGCCCAAGTCGAATGAACAGGTCTCACGAGCAGATAAAGGACCTTTTGCCCGAATACCTGGCGGGCTCTCTTTCTGAAGGGCTGGCGGAGGAGGTTTCGGAACATATTACCCGGTGCGGGGAGTGCGCCGGTGAGCTTGCGGTCCTCAGGGAAATATCAAATGCCGGTTCTTTTCTGTCTGAAGACGAGGATCCCGGAGACGAATTCTGGCGGGAGCTTAATATTAAAGCAGTTTTGGCGTTCAGAGAGAAAAAGGCGGAAAAAGAAAAAAAGGAAAAACGCTTCGCAATTTTAAAGCTCATCGGATCTGTTTCTGTCCAGGGCCGCGCCGCGGCGGCAGCCGCCGTGGCTGTGCTTGCGCTTCTTCTGTATCATCCATATTCAGCGGAAAAAGCGGGTTCCCAGGCAAGAGGAAAATCGGGGACTGCAGTTTCCCATCCCGCCAATCTACGGGTCTGGACCCTTCAGGCGCATGATCTACATGGACCAGCCGGCCCCGAATCTCCCTTTCACTTTCAGGACCTTTATGCTCAACCGGAAACGAATTATGACGCGTCCCCGGCACTGAAAGGACTGGATAAAACAGGTTTCACTCACCTTCAGAAGAAACTCGATTACGAGCTTGCAAAAGAGATCGCCCCGGTGAAGCGTGCCCCCGGGGGCCCCGGCAATTCTTCCGGATCTGATATCGCATCCGGAGCCTACGGACCGGCTCCGGATTATATGGAGGACCTGACCTCGCTTTCCGGAAAAGACCTTGAAAATCTGAAAAACAGCCTGAACGGGCGGCAAAATCAATATGAAAAGGAAAGGACGTGATCTCATGAAAATTTCCGGTAATGCAAAGGCCTGCGCGGCGATTGCATTCGCGATCATTTGTTTTCTCATGCTCCAGGTAGGGGCCGCGCTGGCACAGCCCCCAAGGGCCCAGATGGAAGGCGTTATGCAGCAGATACAGACACTAAAGATGTGGAAACTTACCAAAGAGCTTGATCTTGATGAGCAGACCGCCGCAAGGCTTTTCCCGGTGATGAACGGGTTTGACAAGCAGAGGGCCGAAATTGCTTATAACCAGAGACTTTCCATGAATGACCTGCGGAAGGCCGTTAAAAACGGCAACGAGGACCAGATGAAAGACGCGATCAGGAGGCTTGTCTCCGGCCGTGCTGCCCTTGAGCAGGTCAATGAAAAGGAAATAGTGGAACTGGGAAATATTTTGACCGTTAGGCAGCAGGCAAAATACATTCTCTTCATGCCCCGGTTTAACCGGCAGATGAGGGCCATGATACGGCAGGCCCGCCGCGCCCGGATGGGAAAAGGGATGGAGGAGCACTAGTGCTGACATTATTTTTTAAAAATTAAAAGGAGGTGAAAAAATGAAAAAATATTTTTTCCAGTTTCTTGCGGCTGTAATGATCTCTCTGGGGGCCGCGGGCTGTGTCGCCGTAGTACGCACACCTGCGCCGCCTGCGCCGATATATGAGGTTATAGGCGTTGCGCCTTTTCCAGGCGCCGTTTGGATAGAAGGGCACTGGGTCTATAGATCCGGCGGATGGAGATGGGTCCGGGGCCACTGGGCTCGAAGGCCATGGCGCGGAGCGGTTTGGCAAAGGGGCCATTGGAGAGAGACCAGGAATGGATGGAAATGGATACCAGGTCACTGGAGATGAGCGTTTGAACAGAACAAATAAAACTGTGACGCCGGTCATTTTTTGTTGGACCAATATCAAGTAATTTATCTGAATCGGAGGTTTACAGGTGATGAGAAGAAAAAACACAACCCGTTCAGACGCTTTTAAG
>JAKAEG010000075.1 GCA_021819985.1 Nitrospirota bacterium
GTCCTCATCTACATCGGACACGATAACGCCTCTTTCGCCGGCGGGCAGACCCAGCTGCCTGATAATGTCACGTGTAAGATCCATAACGCCCAAACCAACAAATGCGCTCCTGTGGACTTCGGCATGGGGAACCATTGATTCCGCGCTTTGGGCCAAGTCTAACGGATATTGCCCAAGCGACGCATGGATGCGGAGCTTTTGCCTGCCCCTCAGCACATCTATCGATATGCGCCGGCCGGGACCGGTCTCTGCAACCATGTTCTTAAAGACGGCCGGGCTTTCGACCGGCTTGCCTCCGAACCCGACTATTGTATCGCCCCTTCTTATCCCTGATCTTGCCGCCGGGCTGCCGGGGGTCACATCGCTAACGAGGGCGCCCTGCGCGCTGGGCAGACCGAACTTGTCCGCAAGCCCCGGCGTGAGGTCCTGCATTGTGACCCCGATCCATCCGCGGACCACCTTTCCATTTGTTTTCAGCTGTTCCATAATCTCACGGGCCATATTGCTTGGCACCGCGAAACCGATACCCTGATAACCTCCGCTCCTGGAGAATATCGCGGTATTTATCCCTATAACCTCGCCGTTCACGTCTACCAGCGGGCCGCCCGAATTCCCCGGGTTTATGGCCGCGTCCGTCTGAATGAAATCTTCGTAATCCGCTATGCCCACATTGGCCCTGCCCACGGCGCTTATAATGCCCATCGTGATCGTGTGGCTAAGGCTGAACGGGTTGCCTATGGCCAGGGCGAACTGGCCTGGCTCAATGGCATCGGAGTCGCCCCATTTTATTGCCGGAAGGCCGGTTGCGTCTATTTTTAAAAGGGCTATATCCGATTTAGGGTCGGTCCCGATGATCTTCCCCTCGAATGTCCTTTCATCAAGCAGCGTGACGCTAATGTCTTCGGAGTCGGCTATAACGTGGTTATTTGTAATTATATAACCGTCCGATGAGACTATGACACCGGAGCCCAGGCTCTGTTCGCTCCTTGTTTTGGGTTCATCCTGAAGAGGGCCCTTTCCCTCGACCGTCCCGTCGCTCTCTTTTCTGACCAGTCTCTGGCTTGAGATATTGACAACCGAGGGGGAAACCCCTTTCACGATCCCCGAAAAGTCCCTCAAACCGCCGGCAAAAGGGATGACGACCGGGCGCGATGTCCCGGACCGCCGGGCCGGCAGACCCAGTTCATTTCCAAAACGGTAAAACAGAAACCATCCGGTGAGGCATCCCACTACCAGAAGACTTATCGCCCATACAGTTTTCTTCACTCTATAATATTATAGTATCAAGTGTGAAGGGTAAGCAATTTTATGATCTTTTTGTCTTTTTGTATCCCTTCTTTCAATAACTTTTGGCATATTAAATCCGGTTTTTGTGACAGGCCGCTTTGACAGACGTTTTACTCAAATTTTATAATTTTGTTGATGAAAAAATTGTGGTTCGTTTTTCTTGTCGTACTGATCCCGCTTATGGCCGGCACAGCAATAGGGGGCTATTTTGGGGTCATAAAAGATACACCATCCATAGCCGAGCTTAAGAAAGGCAACATGGCCGGCACGGACGTATACGCCGATGACGATTCTTTCGTGACGGAAATTAGCACCCAGAAAAGCATCGTGGTGCCTTTCCGTGAGATCCCAAAAAACCTGGTAAACGCCGTTGTTTCGGTTGAGGATTCCCGGTTTTACAAGCACAATGGGCTGGACTATATAGCCCTGCTCAGGGCGGCGATTACGGACATCTATTACCATCGGATAAAGGAAGGCGGCAGCACAATAACCCAGCAGCTTGCGAAAATAACCTTTCTTTCCCCGGAGCGTACATTCAAGAGAAAACTCCGGGAAGCGGCCCTGGCCATCAAGATAGAAAAAAACCTGACAAAAGATGAGATACTGGAAATCTACCTGAACCGCGTCTATTTCGGCCACGGCGCGTACGGGGTGCAGATGGCCGCTAAACTCTATTTTGGCAAGCCCGTCTCAAAACTTACGCTTCCGGAGGCCGCTCTCCTTGCCGGACTAATAAAAGGGCCTTCCGAGTTCTCGCCTTTTATCAACGCCAGGAAGGCCAAAGTGCGCCAGGGTTTCGTACTCCTGAGGATGCACCAGGAAGGCTATATTACAGCGGCCCAGATGAAGCAGGCCGTAAAGACACAGCTGAGACTGAGCCCGATAAGCGCATCATCCGAGTCCAATGCCTATTTCGTGGATTATGTGAAAAAATACCTTCTGGATAAATACGGCCCCAAGATGGTCTACTCCGGAGGTCTCAAGGTATATACGACCCTGAGAAAAGATGACCAGGCCACGGCCCAGGAAGCGATGATGCAGGGTTTGAGGGATGTCGACAAGCGGCGCGGCTGGCGCGGGCCGCTTCGTCATATAAACGACCTGAGGGCACTTAAATCGGGTGAAAGCGTGCCCTCGGTGCTGCCCGCGAGGCAGGAAATAACGGAAGGCACCGTTTTTGAGGTGACCGCCGGCAGGGCACTGGTCGATGTGGGCGGGCGCACAGGCGTGCTTCTGAAAAAAGACGCCATGTGGGCCCAAATAGCTCTGGGACCGGACGGGAAAGCACGGGCCATCAAGAACTTCGATCTTACAAAGATACTCAGCCCCGGTGATGTCATTCAGGTCCGGGTGAAATCCGCCTCCGCCAAAGGCCTTTTCGACCTCGCCCTTGAGCAGGAACCTGAAGTCGAAGGGGCGCTTGTCGCGATGGACCCGAAGACGGGGTTCGTCCGGGCGCTTGTCGGCGGTTATGATTACCTGAGGAGCGAGTATGACCGCGCCCTTTATGCAAAAAGGCAGGCTGGCTCCGCTTTTAAGCCGCTCATCTATGGCGCGGCCATAAACAAGGGGATACCTCCTTCCTATGTGATCGATGACTCCCCGGTGACATATCAGTGGGCCGGGGGCCAATGGAGCCCCAAGAATTATGAGCATGAGTTCTTCGGGCCAACATCACTAAGAGACGCGCTGGCCCATTCAAGAAACGTAGTAACCGTAAAACTCCTGGACCACATAGGGATTGGGGACGCCATCGGTTTTGCACAGCTGATGGGCGTCACTGAACCCATGCCGCATGACCTCACGCTGGCCCTGGGCTCTCTGAGCATAACGCCTATCGACCTTTTGTGCGCCTATGCCCCTTATGACAACGGCGGCGTTAAGGTAAAACCGATACTGATCAAATACATAACCGACTCCAAAGGGCGGATACTGGAAGCCAACGAGCCCTCGACACAAAGGGTGATAACCCCACAGGTGGCGTTCCTTATGACCTCCATGCTCGAAGATGTGGTAAGAATCGGCACTGGCTGGCGCGCCAGGGTGCTGGGGCAGGATGTTGCCGGGAAAACCGGGACAACCAGCGATTTCCGTGACGCTTGGTTCGTAGGTTACACACCGGACCTCATGGCCGCCTCATGGGTGGGACTTGATAATATGAAGAGCCTTGGCCCCGGAGAAACCGGCGCCAGGGCCGCCAGCCCCATTTGGGTGCAGTTCATGTCGCGCGTATTGGGCAAATCCCCTTCCGGAGGTTTCGAGCCTCCTGAAGGCATCAGCTCTTATACGGTGGACTCCGCAACGGGCAATATCATCGACAATTCTCCTGCGCCGGTGACAAACCCTGAATACTACAAGGAATATTTCCTCACCGGAACTGAACCGCACCCGGGTGAACACCTTGAGCCATTGCAGCCTCGCGATGGTGATTGATTCGGCAGATTAAATAAGGCCTGGTATCATTTCTGATCAGAGGGAGAGTGATATGGTCCTGAAAAAAAACCGTCCGCTTTACATGATTGTCTCAGGCGGCCTCGCCGTCCTTATCTTTACTTTTTTTGCTTCGTTCGTTTCGCCCGCACAGGCAACTCCGGCCTCCGTATATGAAAAAGCCCTTGCGTCCTATTCCAGGGGTGATTGCAGAAAAACCATCCGCCTGCTCAAAGAATATGTAAAGGACCATCCTGAGGCGGAGAGTTATTATCTGCTTGGCTATGCAAGCTACAAGCTTGGACACCTTAAGGCCGCAAAAATATATTTCAGCGATGCATATCTGATTGACCCCGGCCTGAATCCCAAAAAAATAAAATATTACATAAGGACGAATAAACTATAAAGGTGAAAAATAAAAAAACAGGGGAAACAGGGAAATGATACCTTCAAAAAAACATATTTTCAGGCAATACGATATACGCGGGGTCTGGGGCAAAGACCTGGACGAGGACATAGTTTTTGCGATAGGCAGGGCGATGGCCTTCCGTATTTCGGAGCGGTTTGCCGGTAAAAAGGACCTGAAGGTCACTATCGGCCGCGACGTCAGGCTGAGTTCGCCCGCGATGCTCTCCGCCCTTGCCGCCGCTTTCACAAAAAGCGGAATAGATGTGGTGGACCTCGGGGCCTGTCCAACTCCAGTCCAGTACTTCTCCCTTTTCAGGGAAAAAATGCCCGTGGATGGCGGTGCGATGATAACGGCAAGCCACAATCCGGCCGAGTTCAACGGCCTTAAACTCTCGATAGGCACCGAGACCATTTACGGCGACGAGATACAGCGCATAAAAAGATATATCGACGAAGGCAGGACGGTGGACGGCAGCGGCTCCATTGTGACGCATAATATAATACCCGGGTACATGGAGTACATGCGCGCCCAGTTCGGCTCTCTGGAGGGGATAAAGGCCGTGCTTGACTGCGGAAACGGGGTTGCCGGTCTGGTCGCCCCGGAGCTTCTCAGCAGCATGGATATCGATGTCATCCCGCTTTACTGCACACCGGACGGCACCTTCCCGAACCATCACCCGGACCCTGTGGTGCCTGAGAACATAAAAGACCTCATAAGCACTGTGCTTAAGGAAAAGGCTGATCTGGGGATAGGTTATGACGGGGACGGCGACAGGATAGGGGTAGTGGACGGAGACGGCGAGATCGTCTGGGGAGACAGGCTGCTTTCCCTGTTTTCCAGGCAATTGCTGAAAGAGCATCCGGGGGCTACCATCATCGGAGAGGTCAAATGCTCTCAGAGCCTGTATGACGACATTGAGGACCGCGGCGGGACCCCGATGATGTGGAAGACCGGTCACTCACTCATAAAGAGCAAAATGAAGGAGACCGGAGCGTTGCTTGCGGGGGAAATGAGCGGGCATATCTTTTTCAAGGACCGGTATTTTGGGTACGATGATGCCGTGTACGCCAGCCTTCGCCTGATTGAGGCGCTCAAGAAGAACGGTCCTCCCTATTCGATAAAAAGGCTCCTCACCGGCCTGCCCCGGCTGTCGATAACGCCTGAGATTCGTGTTGACTGCCCCGATGAGAAGAAATTCGACGTTGTCGAACGCATAAAGGAAGAGCTGGGCAGACAGCATCCCATAATCGACATCGATGGGGTCAGGGTACGGTATCCGGATGGATGGGGACTGGTCAGGGCTTCAAATACTCAGCCTGCGCTTGTGCTTCGTTTCGAGGCCATGGATGACGAGAAGCTGAATAAAATGCGGGAAGATGTGGAAGTAAAACTGAAAAGGCTACTTTGATTTTCTTTCGCGCTGCTTGGCTGAGATGTATACGACGCAATCTTCGCAGATTCGGCCAGTGGTGCGGTTGCAGATCATCCGGTTAAGCTCCCAGCACGGGTTTGCACTGTCTATGAAAGCCGAACAGCTGCTGCGGCGCTCCTCCGAGCAGTTCGTTATCTCCCAGCATGGGGCGTACTGTAGCAGCCGCTTTATCCCTTCTATGCTTATCTTTTTATGATGGATGAGGTCCCTGATGCACATGAGCCATTTGATGTCGTTTTCAGAATAATAGCGGTTCTTGTTGCGCCGGGAAGGTTTCAGGAGGCCGTGTTTTTCATAAAGTCTCAGGGTCTGGTCGGTGGTGCCGACAAGCTCGGATACAACTCCGATCGGATAAAGGGGCATATCCTGTTTCTGCTTGCCCGTAAAACTTTCGCTTTCGTTTGTTTTTTTCATTCAGGCCTATTACTTAATCCAAAGTTCTAATTATTAAAACTGTTTTGTAAAGGAAAAATCAACTCGAAGCAGTATTTTTACTAAAAACCTTAAGCGCCTGGCCGGCAATTTCCCCTACCGTTTTTTCTGAAAGGGTCTTGCCGTCGTAGCAGGCGAACACGGCCTTGTCCCCGGCCAGCAGGGCAATGGAGGAGGCATAGGTATCATCGCCAAGGTTTTTCATTACCAGGATGGCATTTGCCCTGACGGCCGGGTCCCCGCTCCTCATGGAAAGGAAAGCCACCTCCCTGTAGGGGAGCACAAGTTCCGGATTACCGTAGGCCAGCACGGCAAGCGCATAAAGTATGCCTGCCGCGAATATCTCCTCTTCCCGGAAGGAGACAAGCACCGGAAGCAGGTGCGAAAAAACGGCTGGATTGCGCCTTATTACTTCACCTATCATCTCGGGTGCGCTCCAGGGGTTGCCGCCCGATTCATCCCGCATCATTACAAACAGCCTGTCTATAACGTCCCTGGCATCGGGTTGGGCCATCCCGGAGGAAAGAAAGCCGACCGCCTCGATCGCCCGCCAGCAGACCAGCTCCTCTTTGTCATAAGTGAAAGAGATAAGCCGTCTCAATATGCCCTTGTTCTTTTTCCCAAGCTCAACTATCCCGGCGTAGTCGCCGGCTAGGAGATATTCTTTGATCCTGTCTTTCAGTACGTGTTCCATCTTGTTCTTTTATGCGTTTTTTGTTTTTTTCCGTTAAATGGGGTGCCATTTATGATAACACAGGAGGACCTGTCTTAAGGCCAGGCCAAATCTTGACATAGACCCCGCTTATGATAGCTTTAATAAAGAAAAGGACAACAAACATAGCAAACAAAGGAGAAGAAAAATATGCCTGCGATGAAAGCCAGAGACATAATGCACCCGAGGTTAAGCCTTCAACAAAAAGAGCCGGGCCAGGCCATGATAAACAAGCTGCTTAGCTCCTATCCGGGGCTGCCGGTCGTAAACGACGATGATGAGGTAATAGGCGTTGTGACCGAGTATGATGTTTTCGACGCCCTCATGAACAACAGGACCATCTATGAGTTCAGCGCGGAGAGCATTATGGGCTGCGGCCACAAGGAACACGAGGGGGTCTGCGCCCAGCCGGTTTCTGTTCCGCAGGACACCCCGATAGACCAGGTGCTTCATCTAATGTATAACCAGAACCTGTCGATTCTTCCTGTGGTGGAGAGCGGCAAGAGCAACAAACTGGTCGGGATAATCGCTCGAAAAAATATAATAAGCGCCTTGGCCGAAAAGCATTTCTGGCCGGAGCATGAGTTCCAGAAACGGGCGTGAAGTGCAGCCCTAACGGAATTTTCAAATAAGCAAAATGGAAAAAAACATGACCTTTAAAGGAAACCCCTTGTCCCTTTACGGGCAGGTCCCTAAAAAACCAAACAATAACAGGAAGGAGCGATCAGGAATATGCCGGTTAAAACAATGACATATCAGGCCAGGGATTTTTCAGAACTCATAGGTATGGAGGGGTTCAGCGACGGGCTTTTAAACAATCATTTCAAGCTCTACCAGGGCTACGTAAGCAACACGAACAAGCTCCAGGACCAGATAGCCGAACTGCCGCAGGACGGGACGGATTCCAGATTTGCCGAGCTTAACAGGCGCCTTGGTTTCGAGTTTAACGGCATGCGGCTGCACGAATTCTACTTCGATGCGCTGGGCGGCGACGGAAAGATCAACAAAAACGGGGTCATGTCAAAAAAAATATCCGAGGACTTCGGCAGTTTTGATAACTGGGAAAAGTCCTTCAAGGCTGTCGGGATGATGAGGGGAGTGGGATGGGCAGCCCTTTACGCGGACCCCAATTCTGGCAGGTTGATGAATTTCTGGATAAATGAGCACCATGTCTCCCATCCGGCGGGCTGCCAGCTCATGCTGACCATGGATGTGTGGGAACACGCTTTCATGCTCGATTACGGCCTGAACCGGAAGGATTACATAGAGACATTCTTCCGCAACATCAACTGGGAAACCGTGGAGCAGAGGCTCGCCGGAGGCAAATAAACTATGGAAATGAAAACCGCAGGCACTGAGACAAGGAAAAAACAAAAACCTATGGAGATGTCCGAGGATTTTCTGGAGATCATCCGCCAATGGAAGAAACTCGAGGATGAGACGATAAATAACTCGGAAACATTGATGACCAAAAGCGATAACCCTATCGTCCGGATGATAATGGAGATGATCAAATTCGATTCCCAGAAACATAAAGTGATGCAGCAGCTCCTTATCGACGGGCTTACCAAAGAACCTCTGCACCTGAACCCGGATGAGCTTGCCCCCCTGGCCGAAGAGATTAAAAGGCATATCGAGGCGGAGAGCAAATCGGTGGACCTGGCCTCCAAGGCCCTTGAGCAAAGCGAACTCTTCGTTACCCGCTACATACTGACTCTGCTTCTGGCCGACGAGGCCAAACACCACAGGCTTCTTGGAGACCTGAATGAGGTCATGCTGAAAAGGGCCACCATCTTCGTGACCTAGCCTGCGGTAATTTTTTATTTTAGACCCTGGGGGGGATACCGCAAGGTTTTCCCCCTTTTTTTGTGGTATTTAAGACCATCAGAAAATTTGCCGGATGGTTAATAACTCATACTAATATTCATGGACATTGGTCGTTATTTGTCATGCCCGAGGACCTTAATCGGGCATCCATTTCAACTTGGATTCCCGCTAAAGACATGCGGGAATGACGGCTTTGAGACTTATTAATAATTTGCGGCTGGCTTTTAAGCTGATAGCATTGGGGAAATGAACGCCCTTTACGCCGTGGCCGGCGCGGCCCTCATATTTGTTGTCCTTGTCGAAGGTTTTGAGACCGTGGTACTGCCTCATGCTGTTTCGCGCCGTATCCGCCTGACCAGGTTTTTTTTCAGGGACGCCTGGAGGGTCTGGTCCTTTATCGTGTGCGGGCTGTTTGCCCCGGGCAGGCGCAGGGAGATATTCCTGGGCCTGTTCGGGCCGCTTTCACTCATTATCCTTCTTGGCCTCTGGGCTTCTGCTTTGATTTCGGGTTTCGCGCTCCTCTACTATTTCTTTGCGGGCGGAGCTTTTGAGAGTGTCAAAACGGGTATTTCGGGTTTCCCTGGATGCCTGTATTTCAGCGGCACGACTTTCTTTACGCTGGGGCTTGGGGATGTCCTTCCCCTGACCACAGGGGCAAAAGCGCTCACCGTACTTGAGGCAGGCACGGGGTTCGGGTTCTTAGCGATCTTCATAAGCTACCTGCCGCCCCTGAACCAGTTTTTCTACACGAGGGAAACCTCTGTTTCAGCCTTGAGCGCACGCGTTGGCGCGCCGGCCGCGGCTTCTGAGATACTGGACAAACATATCGTAGGGCAGAACCTGGATGTCCTCCATCAGTTGCTTTACGACTGGGAAAGATGGGCCGCGGAGCTGCATGAAAGCCACCTTTCGTATCCGGTTTTGGCCTATTTTCGCTCCGAGCATGAAGACCAGTCCTGGCTGGGGGCGCTTACCGCCATAATGGATACGTGCGCCTTTATCATGTCCGGCATCGAGGGGGCATGCGAATGCCAGGCAGAGCTGACTTTCTCCATATCCATGCATACGATTACCGATCTAAGCTCGGTCTTTCACTGCCTTCCGGAAATGCCCGTTGACCGCTTGACGCTTGATGAATTGGACCGCCTCCGTTTGCGGATGTCGGAGAAAGGGTTTTTGGGGCTGCCCGAAGCCCGCGAAATGGAAAAGAAACTGGCCCCGTTACGTTCCCAATATGAGCCCTATATCCAGGCCCTTGCCGACCGCTTCCACATGGCAATCCCTCCATGGGTCCGTAAATAACAGACAAAACGTAATGCCGGGCAAAAAAATTATTACATTTGAAAGAGGCGCCCGGTTTCTATTCAGGTAAAATAGTATCCTGTCCCGTGCCAAGAGGAATTGAATAAAAATGGATATTAAAAATATATTGGCGGGCTCCAACTCATTTACGGAAGACCTCGTCCGCCTGAACGCCCTTGATCTTGAAAAATGGGAATTTCCCGCAGGCGCGCTTTTCGGATCGGCGGAAAAGTGGTGGGCGGAAAAATCCTCCCGCGCCAAAAAGCATAACGGGCTGGACTTGAGGTTTTATGAGACAAGGGCGGGAGAAATAAAGGCTCTTGCTGGGAAAACAAAAATTCCATTGCTCCGGGCCGGAAGGATTTTAAAGATAATTCCCGATTTCCTTGGGTCAAGCATCTTTGCCGGACATGATATATTGGAGGCCGGCAGAAGGCTTTTTACCATTTACGGCCACATGGCGCCCGATGCGGGCATCGAGGGCAAGAGGCTTGAAGCAGGCAGCGTGATCGGTCAGCTTTCAGAAAATAAAAAGAAAACGGTCCCTCCGCACCTGCATATCTCAATCGCCCTAATACCTGAAAGCATGTCCGTAAAAGACCTGTCCTGGGAAACGCTGGATGAATCGGGAAAAGTGTTTTTTCTGGACCCGGCAGAGGTCATTTATTAAGCAGGCAGGCAAATAGTCGAAGTTTGTCATTCCGGCTTGTCGGGAATGACATGTTTAATTGCCGGGTCATTTAAAAGGGGGAATGGGGCACCGAGGGCGCAAGTCCCGTAATTATTAACCCGGCAATTTAACAGTGAACCTATGCTGCATAGTCTATCCTCGGGTGCTTGAAGTATTTTTTAATCCGTTCAGGCAACTTCTGCAGTTTACGCATGTGTGATACCACTGTCTTTTTTAAAGCCTTTTCGTTACGGGCAGGAAGTCCCGAATGTACAGCAGCTTTCATGTCGCAGTTGAGATATTCATCGGGATTCAGCTCTGGTGAATATGAAGGCAAATAAAATACCTCGATCATTTCCTTAT
>JAKAEG010000076.1 GCA_021819985.1 Nitrospirota bacterium
CCGATCTCCCGCGAGGTCTTTGATTATATCTTCCACCTGAAGACCGTTTTGAACGGCCAGCTCCGAAACAAGGGCCGTATCCGTTCCTCCGGCCAGCTCTATTAAAAGGTGACCGCCGGGCTCCATGCGGGCGGAAGCGCCTGCAATGATGTCCCTCGTGAATGAAAGCCCTTCCTCTCCTCCGCTCAAGGCCACCCTGGGTTCCCAGCAGCTTACTTCCGGCTCCAATTTTTCAATGAGCCTGTCCTTGATATAAGGGGGGTTGGCGGTGATAAGCGAAAAGCGCATCTGCTCCACAGGCGAAAAGAGGTCTCCTTTAAGCAGACGCACGTTTTCCGCGCGGTTAAGCTCCCTGTTTTTTTCCGCCCAGGCCAGTGCTTCTTCGGAGATGTCCACGCCGGTGACCGTCGCAAGCGGAAGCTCTTTGGCCAGCGCCAATGCGATTGCGCCGCTTCCGGTACAGAGGTCCAGCACATTTATTTGGGTTTTTTTGCCTTTATGCGCCCGGTTAAGGGCCTCGCGGACGAGTATTTCCGTTTCGGGCCTGGGGACAAGCGCTCCGCTGCCAACCAGGACCTTCAGGCCGTAGAACCATACAAACCCCAGTATGTATTGCAGGGGTTCGCGTTTTTTTCTTCTTTCGAGGATTTCGTTCAGTTTTTGGATCTGCTCTATGGATAGGACGGGATTATCCCGGTACAGGACAAGGGTATCAAGTTCAAGGCCGTCCCTGAAGATAACCCTGGTCTCTTCATTGGCGTCCCTGATGCCAATGCCGGTCAGGGTGTCTACTGCGTGTTTAAAGGCTTCAAGCGCCCGAACCGTCTGTGGCCTCTTCAAGGGCGGAGATCTCCTTGAGTTTTTCTGTCTGGAAATAGGCGACAAGGCCTTCTATCATCTCATCCAGTGCGCCTTCCAGGAACTGGTCAAGCTTGTAAAGGGTAAGCCCGATCCTGTGGTCGGTAACACGGTTCTGCGGGTAATTGTATGTCCTTATGCGCTGGCTCCGGTCTCCGGTGCCCACCTGCGATTTTCTGTCTCTGGCGCGCTCCTGGTCAAGCTTTTCCTGCTCGATCTCATAGATCCTGGCGCGAAGCACCTTCATGGCCTTTTCCCTGTTTTTAAGCTGGGAGCGTTCATCCTGGCACTGCACCACGACTCCCGTAGGCTCATGGACTATCCTCACCGCCGAATAAGTGGTGTTTACGCTTTGCCCACCATGCCCTCCGGCGCAGAAGGTGTCTATCCTCAGGTCTTTTTCTTCGATCTTCAGGTCTACGTCTTCTGCCTCCGGGAGCACCGCAACCGTTGCCGCGGAGGTATGTACCCTGCCCGAAGTCTCGGTCGAGGGGACTCTTTGCACTCTGTGTACGCCACTTTCGAATTTCAGCCTGCTGAAGACCCCTTTCCCCTGGATGGAGGCAACGATCTCTTTTATGCCGCCAAGGCCCGTAACATTGGAATCGATGACCTCGACCTTCCATCTCTTGACTTCGGCGTATTTTGAGTACATCCGGAAGAGTTCGGACGCAAAGAGCGCCGCTTCCTCGCCGCCCGTGCCTGCCCTGATCTCGACAATGACGTTTTTTTCATCACGGCGGTCCTTCGGTATGAGCATAAGGATGAGGTTTTTTTCGAACTCCGGGCGTTCCCTTCTGAGTCTGTCCAGTTCATCGAGGGCGAGTTTTCTCAGCTCCTCATCGCTGCTGCCGATAAGTTCTTCGGCCTCTTCGATGCCTGCCAGCAATTTTTTGTATTTTATTATTTCCCCGATAAGGGGATACAGCTCCGACTGCTCGCGCGCGAGTTTCTGGTAAAGGTCCCGGTTCTGTATGACCTCAGGTTTCGAAAGCTCGTTCGTAATATCCTCGTAATGTTTTTCAATGCTTTCCAGGTTTTCAATAAGTTTCATTCCGCACCTTCTTCAAACGCCATGACCCCTTCAAAGGCCTTAAGCGACACTTCCAGCTGTTTTTCATCAGGCTCGCTGGTCGTGAGCCTCTGCAGCGCAAGCCCCGGCAAGACCATAAGACGCACAATGGGGTTGGACTCGTATTTGGCCCCGGCCTTAAGCATCTCATACGAGAGCCCGGCTATAAGCGGCATCAGGGCAAAACGGGAAAGAAATTTCATGTAAAAAGGCCATTCGCGGGGCACAACGGAGAAGACGAGAATGGAGAGCGCCAGCACTATCAGCAAAAAGCTCGTCCCGCACCGCGGATGCAGTGGGCTTTCCCCCTTGATGGTTTTGAGGTCCATATCACCGGCCTCATAAGCATGTATCACCTTGTATTCGGCCCCGTGATACTCGAATATCCTGCCGATCTCTTTCCAAAGCCCTATCGCCCAGATATAAAGCAGGAACAGAAGGACCCGGACTAACCCGTCCACAAGGTTGAAAAGCAGCCCGCTGTGCGCGACAGCCGGAATAACTGACCCGGTGAGCTTCGCAATATAAAGCGGAAAAAATAAAAAAAGACCCGCCGCAACCACAACGGAGATGACCAGCGTTAATCCCATCTGGACCGGCGATATAGGTTTTTCCTCCTCCTCAGAGGCGACCCGGGCCGAAAATTCGAGCGCCTTCATGCCCAGAAGGAGCGTGTAAAAGAGGATAAAGGCCCCCCTTATAAAAGGGACCTTCTCGCCCGCATGGGTTTTAAGGGGTTCGCTTTTGAGCATTATCCCCCCGCCTGGCTGCCTCACGGCAACAGCCCAGCCCTTGCGGGACTTGAACATGACCCCCTCTATTACAGCCTGTCCGCCTATGGCTTGCTTATGTTTGTGTTCTTTAGTTTCTGGGTGCATCTTTTCTCTTTCAGCTTAAAAAATTAAAAATAAAAACAAAAAGGGGCACCGGGCATTTTATCTGGAATAAAAGACAAAAAGGCCCGGCTGCCCCTTATGAACGGTTTTGAAGCTAGCTCTCTTTTTTTGCGTATTTTCTCTTGAACTTCTCAACGCGGCCCTCTGCGTCTATGATCTTCTGCTTGCCGGTAAAAAACGGGTGGCATTTGGAGCAGATATCGACACGGATCTCGGAGACCGTAGAGCGCGTGGTAAAGTTCTGCCCGCAGGCGCAGATGACCTTGGCTTCTTTATAATCCGGATGTATGCCTTCTTTCATGGCCGTAAATTCCCTCCTTTTCTCATCTAATCATTTATTTTAAGGCAAAGGGAACCGGCATTTCAAGTCCTTTCCCCATCCACCCGTCCTTAAGGCAAGCCGGTAGCTTACCGTGTTGGTATTGATTGCACGTGACCTGCGTGCTAACATGAAATTGTCAGCACCCTATGGAGGTATCAGATGAAACAAAATGTAACCATCAGGCTTGATAAGGAGTTGATAAAAAAAGGGAAATTTATCGCATCGAAAAAAGAGACCTCATTGTAATGCCGTAAAAGAAATCGCGAAAACTGAACCTGAATTCTAAATTTCTTTTAAAATCGAGGCGCTTTATGCGGATATGGGGCACCTGGGCGCAAAACCCATAAGGCAGGCATGGGGAATAGTGTTTGTTGCCCTTGTCCTGAATTATCTGGGACAGGGGGCGTTCCTCATGACGCACCCTGGGGCAAAAAACATACTTTTCGAAATGATATTCCATTATGCGAGTTCGCTCTATGTGCCCTTCCTTCTGCTAAGCATAGCAGCAACGGTCATAGCGTCGCAGGCGATGATAAGCGGCATGTTCTCGATAGTCTACCAGGGGATTACCACGAGGGTGATGCCCATGTTCAGGGTGAATTATACTTCCTATGAAATGCGGTCCCAGATTTATATCCCCTCGGTCAACTAGTTCCTTCTCTTTGCCGTCATTCTTATGATGCTAAAGTTCCAGGCGTCGATCAATCTCGCGGCTGCTTACGGCCTTGCGGGCACCGGGACAATGACCATTACCGGCGTCATGATAATATGGATATTTTCTTTAAGGAAACAGCCGCTCTACGCTATTGGCGGCGTCGCGGTCACTTGCATGGACGTCATGTACTTCAGCGCGAATATGACAAAGATACCGCACGGGGCCTATTGGTCGCTCATCATTGCATCCATACCCCTGGCGGTCATCCTCCTGTGGACCGAGGGCCAGAAGCAGCTTTACAGGCAGATGGAATTTATGCCGCTTGAGGATTTCCTGGTAAAATTCAGGGAGGTTTATTCCAAACCCCGCAAGTCGGAGGGCACCGCCCTTTTTCTTTTAAAGGACGTCAAGGAAATACCTTTTTATATAATACAAACGATGTTCAACCACGGAGTGGTTTACCAGAACAATATTTTCTTTTCGATAATCAAAAGAAATGATCCTTATGGCGTGACCGGTTATTTCAAAGAGGAGCTTTCTTTCGGCCTCAGGGTTTTCCAGATACAGTCTGGATATATGGAGGTCGTAGAAACTGACCAAAGTAAATTTGTAGAACGGCGTTGTTTTGAATATATTAATCGTCTCAAAATAGTCTGAGCCTCCTATGCCGTCATTCTCTCACGTCTTTAGCGCCCGATTTTATTTTGATAAAGACTGGCCAAGTTAAAATGGATGCCCGATCAAGGTCCTCGGGCATGACGAACAAAGGACGAAACCGGAGAATTTTTATCGAGGGGATCGGGGCCGCGGGCATGCGTATAAAGAGTGTGCGGGAGTCAAAGCCAGGTGCGGTCTTTTAGGCGAGGGATTCCTTGAGTCTTATAAGCAGTTCGAAGGCCTTGATTGTTTCGGCTTCCGACAGCGAGCCCGTTCCGCAGGAAGGCGTAAGGAGGATATTTTTTCTTAACAGGTCCGCCGGCAATACGGAGGAGAGTTTTTCGAACCTCCGCATGTAGAGGGCGTAAAGGGACTCTTCAGTTTCGCTGTTAATGGCGTCTGTTGTGGGCACGATCCCCCATGCCAGGATGCCGCCGCTTTTAAGGAACGCTTCGGTCTCAGCCTGATAAATGGCAAGCGTGTCCCCGTAATCGTAGGCATCGAAACTTAATATCTGGGCGCCGGATTCCATAAGAAGGGGCCATTCGGCGCGTCCGCAGCAATGAATTCCTGGTATGGCTCCCAACTCCTTTATCGTCTGCGCCAGCGCCTTCAAAAGCCTTAGCGCCTCTTCGCGCGCAACGGACATATAGGAGGTGCTCCCAAGCGCGCTTGCTATCGGCTCATCAATGAAGATGACAACCTGCTCCGCCTTCGCCTTAAGCGCGTCTATCTGCCAGCGGGCCTTGGCCTGAAGGCCCATCAGGTACACTTCCCTCAGCTCTTCATCGTAATAGACTGGTTTGCCCTGATAATCATTCAGGCCCAGTGTGAATGTGAGGGGGCCTGTGACGTGCCCCTTGAGCCATTTGAATTTCCGGCCCTTGGTGACCCTTAAGAATGTATGCAGTCCCTCGGCGAAATTCTCCGAAATGGCTATTCGTGTGTTCTCGTTGTAGGTCTCGTAAAACCTCTCAAGCTCGTCGCTGCCGCTCCTGTTGACCCAGGTAGTTTTCTTCTGCGAGTCCACCCTTATGAATGGAAGCCCTTCAGAGTACTGCGGTATCATCTGCTCCCTGAATGACACCCTGGGCAGCTGGGGCCAGAAGGGGATATCGAAGGTGCCCAGTATCAGTGTGACAGCGGCCTCCGCATCCTCGTGCGGCAGGCTCCCTATGCCTGTTGTCAGATACGGCGCGATCATGAGTTGATGATACATCAAAGCGGGGGGGCTCCGCAAATAAATTCAAATCCGTAAATCTCAATTCAAAACAGTTTTCAAAGCGTAAGCCCTGCTGTTAAAATACCGGATGGGACCAAACGAAAAAGACCGCTTCTCAAAAAGCGAGGAGTCATTCAGGAAAATTGATATCGGGGTTGAGGAACGCGCCGAACTCCTGGACAAGACCCAGTGGGCAAGGGATTTCGATTGGCGCCAGATAACTTCCACGGTGCAATTCCTGAAAGTAATGAAAGCCCCCAAAGGGGCAATTCTGTTCATGGAAGGCGTGGTCGAGTCCTTTATGTTCATAATTCTCGAGGGGACGGTCCGTATCGAGAAAGAGGACGAAAAGGGCAACAAAAAGACCGTTGCGATACTGGGGCCCGGACAGATGCTTGGCGAGATGTCGCTGTTTAATGAAGAGCCGCGGTCGGCCACGGCTGTCGCTGTGAAAGAAATTACGGTCCTGTTTTTCAGGAAAGAGGATTTCGACCGCATGAGTAAGGAAAAGCCTTTCCTGTCCATACAGGTGCTGACGGAAATAATAAAACTGATGGGGGAGCGCCTGCGGAGGACAAGCGGCGTTCTGGCGGACTACCTGTAAGTTAAAAAACCCTCACCCTTCGCTTCGCTCTTCCCTCTCCCGGAGGGCGAGGGGGAAAAAGGCGAAGACTCTACTTCTTTTACAAATATAAAAACGTCCCCATTTTTTTATTCGATCCTTTGCCCTCTCTCTGTGGGAGAGGGCAGGGTAAGGGAATGAATCCGTTTCTTCCCCAATAAGAAAGCCCCTCCGTTTGAAGGGGCTTTCTTTATCTATTTGCGGCCAGCCGCTTATTTGTGCGCGAATTCCTTTGCGATCTGTATTCTCGCGATGGCCCTCTCAAGGGCGGCCTGGGCCCGGGTGAAATCAACGCCTTCCTTACGGGCAAGAAGCTCCTCGGTGCGTTTTTTCCTCTCCATTGCCCTTTCCACGTTTATGTCTTCCGCCTTTTCGGCGCTTTCGGCAAGGATTATCATCTTATCGGAGATGACCTCCGCATATCCTCCGCCAACAAAGAAATAACCGTGTTGTCCATCGGCCCTGGTGATAAGAGCGCCTATACGGACAATTGCTATTAAAGGAGCATGGCCCGGCAATACGCCGAAATCGCCTTCCGCCCCGGCCACTGCCACTTCATCGACTTCGCCGCTGAAGAGCGTGCCATGCGGGGTCACTATATCCAGAGAAAGCTTTTCCATTTTGGCTTTTTACCTCTTGATGCCCATTTCTGCGGCCCTTTCCTCGACCTCTTCGATGCCGCCGGTCATATAAAACGCCTGCTCCGGTATATCGTCGTATTTGCCCTCGACAAGCGCCTTGAACCCCTTGATGGTATCGGCAAGTTTTACATACTTGCCCGGCCTGCCGGTGAAAACTTCGGCAACGCTGAAAGGCTGCGAGAGGAACCTCTGTATCTTTCTGGCCCTCGAGACGGTCAGCTTGTCGTCTTCGGACAGTTCCTCAAGGCCCAGGATGGCTATGATGTCCTGTAGTTCCTTGTACCTCTGGAGTATCATCTGCACCTGCCTGGCAACGTTGTAATGCTCATCGCCGATGACCTTGGGGTCAAGAATGCGGGAAGTGGAGTCCAACGGGTCCACGGCGGGATATATTCCAAGCTCCGCGATCTGCCTTGAAAGAACGACAGTCCCGTCCAGGTGCGTGAACGCGGTCGCAACGGCCGGGTCGGTCAAGTCGTCAGCGGGAACGTAAATGGCCTGCATAGAGGTGATGGCGCCTTTTTTGGTAGTAGAGATACGCTCCTGCAGCGAGCCCATGTCAGTTGCCAGATTGGGCTGATAACCGACGGCTGAGGGCATTCTGCCAAGGAGGGCCGACACCTCCGCTCCCGCGAGGGTGAACCTGAATATGTTATCTATGAATATAAGGACGTCCTGTCCCTCGTCCCTGAAGTACTCGGCTGCAGTGAGGGCCGAAAGCCCTACCCGGAGCCTTGCCCCCGGGGGCTCGTTCATCTGGCCGTAGACCAGCGCGACCTTCTCAAGAACTCCCGACTCTTTCATTTCCAGGTAAAGATCGTTTCCTTCCCTGGTCCGCTCGCCAACACCCGCGAAAACGGAAACTCCGCCGTGCTTCATCGCGATGTTGTGGATCATTTCCATGATTACGACGGTCTTGCCGACGCCCGCGCCGCCGAACATGCCCATTTTGCCGCCTTTGACGAAGGGTACGAGGAGGTCGAAAACCTTAACGCCGGTCTCAAAAACCTGCTCAGTGGGTTCCTGCTCCGTAAACGATGGGGCCTCTCTGTGGATTGGCCAACGGACCTCCGTCTTTATCGGGCCCAACTTGTCGTAAGGTTCGCCAACGACGTTCATTATCCTGCCCAGCGTCGCTTCGCCAACCGGTATGGATATGGGAGAGCCGGTATCAATAGCCTTCATTCCGCGCACAAGCCCGTTGGTAACGCTCATCGCTATGGTCCTCACCCTGTTTTCTCCAAGGTGCGAAGCGACTTCAAGGGTAAGACTGATCGCGGGCATTCCCTTTTCGGGATCCCCCGGATGTTCCACTTTTATTGCATTTAATATCGCCGGGAGCTTTTCGTCGAACTCCAGGTCCACAACGGCGCCGATGACCTGGCTGACTCTGCCCTCATTCTGTTGGCTCATCCCTGTTTCTCCTCCAAATCAAAAGATTTATTCACTGTTCAATTTTCAAAAAATCAAAAATAAAAAATTACAAATTATTTCTTGAGCGCCTCAACGCCGCCCACAATGTCCATGAGTTCCCTGGTTATGGTGGCCTGCCTTACCTTGTTGGCCACGAGCGTCATCCTCTGGATCATCTCCTCGGCATTTTTGGACGCGTTCTCCATGGCCGTCATGCGCGAGGCCTCCTCGGAGGTCTGGGACTCAAGAAGGGCCCTGAAAATCCTTATCTCGGCCGCTTTGGGTATAAGCGTAGTATAGAGCCCGGCTGCCGATGGCTCGAATATGTAGCTGACCGGGTTTTCGGAAGGCAGCTCTTCCCTTTTTTCAGGCTCGAACGGCAGGAGCTTCACTATGTTTACCTGCTGGCTTATTACGCTCTTGAACTCGTTATAAACGAGATAAACCTCATCGAAGATCTCCCTTATGTAATTTTCAGAAATATCAGAGGCGATCTGCTTGGCATGCCCGTAATCCAGCTTGCCGGATATCCCGGTGATCGAATTGCGAAGCGGGATGTCCCGGCGTTTGTAATAGTCACGCGCTTTTCTGCCGACCGCGCTTATGTTTACCTCAAGCCCTTCCTGCTTAAGCCTGTTAATGAAAGCGGTCGCGGCCTTGAGAATATTGCTGTTGAAAGCGCCGCAAAGGCCCCTGTCCGAAGTAAGGACCAGGACCTCCACCGCTTTTCTTTCCCTTTTTGCGAGCAGCGGATGGGCCGAGGAATCCCCCGCCGTGCTCAGGTTGCCCAGCACCTCATATATCTTGTCCGAGTAAGGCCTGAGTTCCAGCATCCGGCCCTGGGCCTTCCTCAGTTTCGCCGCAGCCACCATCTTCATGGCCTTGGTGATCTGGCTGGTGTTCTTGACCGCCTTTATCCTTCTTTTTATGTCTCTGAGTGTCGCCATTTTTTATGCAACGAAGCTCTGCTTGAATTGCACAACGCTTTCAGTGAGCTTTTTCTTAAGGTCGTCGTCTATCGCCTTTTTCTCTTTAAGCTCCGTAAACAGATCGGCCTTCTTCTGCTTGAAATACCTGAGCAGCTCTTCTTCAAACTTCTTTATGGAGTCCACGGGCACGTCGTCCACATAGCCGTTGGCGCCGGCAAAAAGGACGACCAGCTGCTCCTCAAGAGCATAGGGCGCGTACTGGCCCTGCTTCAGAAGCTCGACCATTCTCTTGCCCCTTTCGATCTGGGCAAGGGTGGCCTTGTCCAGGTCAGAGCCGAACTGCGCAAAAGCGGCAAGCTCCATGAACTGCGCCAGGTCCAGCCTGAGCGTTCCGGCCACCTGCTTCATGGCCTTGGTCTGCGCGGCGCCGCCCACGCGGCTGACGGAAAGGCCCACATTGACGGCGGGTCTCACACCAGCATAAAAAAGCTCGGGCTCAAGATATATCTGGCCGTCTGTAATGGAGATGACGTTAGTGGGAATGTAGCCCGACACGTCGCCCGCCTGCGTCTCGATTATCGGAAGGGCGGTAAGAGACCCTCCCCCAAGCTCTTTGGAAACCTTCGCAGCTCTTTCAAGGAGCCTCGAGTGCAGATAGAAAACGTCGCCGGGATAGGCCTCACGCCCCGGCGGGCGCCTGAGCAGCAGCGAAAGCTGCCTGTAAGCGGCGGCCTGTTTGCTCAGATCATCGTATACAATAAGGGCATGCTTTCCATTGTCCCTGAAGTACTCCCCTATCGCGCACCCGGTAAACGGGGCTATGAACTGAAGCGGCGCGGGTTCGCTGGCCGTAGACGATACGATTATGGTGTGCTCCATCGCGCCGTGCTCTTCCAGTATCTGCTGGGTCCTGGCCACGTTGGCCCTTTTCAGGCCGCAGGCCACATATATGCAGACCACGTCTCCGCCCTTCTGGTTTATGATGGCGTCGATGGCTATGGCCGTCTTGCCGGTCTGGCGGTCTCCGATGATGAGTTCTCTCTGCCCCCTGCCTATCGGTATCATGGCGTCGATGGCTTTTATGCCTGTCTGAAGCGGCTCACGAACGGGCTGCCTGTCGACAATGCCCGGCGCCACGACATCAACCAGCCTGGTATCTCCGGTGTTTAGAGGCCCTTTGCCGTCAATGGGCTGCCCGATGGCGTTCAATACCCTGCCTACGAGGGACGGCCCAACGTGGGTCTGCATGATCCTGCCTGTGCGCTTTACCACGTCGCCTTCCCGGACGAGGGTGTCCTCTCCGAAAAGGACCGCGCCAACAGCGTCTTCCTCCAGGTTGAGCGCCATGCCGTAAACGCCGTTCGGAAACTCAAGGAGCTCCGAGGCCATGCACTTGTCCAACCCGTAGATCTTTGCGATCCCATCGCCGATGGACACGACGGAGCCCACCTCGCTGACGTCGACGCGCTTCTCGAAATCCGCTATCTGGCTTTTCAGATAGCGGCTTATCTCATCTACCTTGATTTCCATTTTCTTGCTCACCACTTTATCAGCTCTTCTTTAAGTAT
>JAKAEG010000077.1 GCA_021819985.1 Nitrospirota bacterium
TGTCCATCATGCCGAGCTCATTATACACCATGACATTCGTCAGCATGAGGCGGCCTATCTCGGCCAGAACCTTTCCCTGGTTGATAATGTCCTGACGGTGCAATTTCTCTTCTCTGGAGATGATGAAGAGGCTTCCGATCAGGGTAAAGAAGAAGATGAAAAAAGATGCGACAAGGATAAATTTCCCCTGAAGGCTGAACGCCCATTCCCTGGACTTTTGAAATACTGCCGTCACGGTATTCTGACGCCCTCTCTGTTCAGATACCGTATCATTCTGCGGATGGAATCATAATCGGAGTCCTTAGCCTCTGCAAAGCCAAATCTGAATTCCTTGTCGAACTGATTCAATACCTTGCGGTCTCCGGCATTGTTATAGTCTAGGGAAAGAAGGGCCTTCTTTATCGCCTTTACGACAAGGGGAGAGACATCCGCCCGCACGACTATGGGCAGCCCCGGGATCGGGTCGGAGATGTGTATGATCTTGAGCCCTTTTCCCTTGAACTTGTTTGCAACGGAATCTATCACCGCGCCCGCCTCGTATTCACCCCTCAAAATCTCTCTGGCAACTGCATCGTGGTATTTCAGGTTAACGTGTTTTGACAGGTCTTCCAGTCTTATCCTTCCCTTTGCGTAAAGTTCATAGAGCGGGATCAGGTTTCCAGATGTGGAACAGTCAGATGCAAACGCGACGGATTTGCCCTTGAGGTCTGAAATCCTGTTTATCTTCGTATTGCCTTCCTGTGTTATGAATACGCTCCTGTAGTAAGGCCTGCCGTCTCTTCCCAGAGGCTCCAAAATCGGGATTACATTAAATTGCCGTTTTGCCTCAAGATAAGTTACACCGCCCAATAATGCAACCTGGACCTTGTTGGTTTTCAGGAATTTTATTATGTCCTCATAATTCTGGCTGAGCTTGAGCTCGAACCGGTACGGCGTGTGTTCTGAAAGATATTCCATAAGCGGCTGGTACTTCTGGTACATAACGAGAGGATGATAAAGAGTTATGGCGCTGAAATATACAATAGGTTTTTCATATTTGCCAGCCGCAAGGGAAGAAATGGGGAAAACAATCATGGAAATAAGCAGGAAAATTGAGACGACACGCCTGGAATCCATCCCCCGGTAGCGCATAAACAATATTATCTCTATCAAGGGGTTCTTGTCCATAGCAGGAGGCTGCACTGAGCATGAAAAAAATTATAACTCATAGCCCGGTCCGGAATGGGCCGTCCGGGGCGCCAACGCCATTGCATCCTTTATCAAATCCGGCCGCTTCGAGAATACCCGAGCCCCCGCACCGGCCGCCCCGCAATGACATTCTTTTTGGCATGTTGGCAGCCACATTATTTTATTTTTTTTGCGACAATTCTCCAGTGATCGCCTTTATCTTCGGCGCTGATCAGTTCCTGGCCAACCTTCTTAAGCCATGCCGGCGCATCCACGCCGGTGTCCCTCCTCGATGAAAGCAACTCAATGACCGTTCCCACATTCTCGTATTTTATTGCCTCGATCAGCTTCATCAGAGGATCGGTACATCATGTTAGTCCGCGGGCATCGATCACCTTGTCAATTTTTACGTCTGTCATAATATCTTTCCTCTCTTTTTCGCCCCGACCGGGCGCCTGAATTCAGTCTCAACTGCATGGGGACCGGTTTATTTCGTATCCCTGAGCTTCAAAAGCCAATTGCAGGTTCTCTTTTTCATCGGGGGAAAGCAAGGCATAGAGGCCCTGCACCTTATCGGAGTTTGGCTCCACACAGTTATAGCGGTAGAAATCTTTTTTCAGGTTCGATGGCACCGAAGAACGAGCAAGCACCTCCTTTAAGTCCCCGCTTGCGCAGAGCATTTTATCTACCTGCCGGGTGCCGAAATAGTAGTCCCGCCCGTCCTTATAGAGCGTAAACCGGTTGGCGCTGCACCCAAGAAAAACGGCCACAGCCAAAATCAAAGCGGCAAGAAAAAATTTATGCTTCATTTCATGACCTCCACTGGATCTCCAATTCTCCCATTGTTTTCCTGAGCCTGCTCCGTTTCTTCTTTTATTTGTATGCTATCGCCGCCCGTAATACAGCCGGGCCAGCCACCCTGGGTCTACCCCGAAGAGATAAAGCGTCTTTATGGCCTGGTTCCTCATTACTGAAAAGAGGATACCGTCGGCCAGCATCTTCCTTGGGGAGGTCATGGCCCGGTCTTTCAGAATGCAGATATTCCCGCCGGACCTTTTTATGCGGTCCATAAGCTCAACGTCTTCCATGAGGGGAATTTCCCTGTAACCGCCGATTTCAAAGAAGTATTCCTTTTTCGTGAAGATGGCTTGATCCCCGTATGGGACGCCCGTAAAACGTGCCCTTATACGGGACGCAAGCGCAAGGAAATCCAGAGCGGGGCCACTGGTGTCATATCCCATGCTGAAGGCCCCGGCATCGTGCGTTTCCAGGGTCTCCCGTATCTTGTCAAGAGCGCCATTTGGAAGCAGGGTGTCAGCATGCAGAAAGACAAGTATCCGGCCCTTCGCCGCCTTAGCACCGACATTCATCTGCCTTCCTCGACCCTGAGGAGAGGAGATTTTCAGGATGCCGTCATAAGTGATGCTTTTCAAAGTGTCCTCTTCCCTGCTCCCGTCAACAACTATTATTTCGCAGTCTTCCCCGCCAGGAAGTGACATAATATGCTCGATAAGCCCGTTTATTCTTTCTGACTCCCGAAGGACAGGCACTACGAAGGAAATGTCTCCTCTCATGAGAAAAAACCTCTTGCCGAAGGGTCTATCCCCTGCTGAAATGCCATCAGTCTTCGAATGTATCCAGATCCCGCAATTGCGGAAGGATGAATATTTTATAGTCCGGCGGGAATTTGTCGATCGCCTTTTTGAATACCTCTTTATCACGCAATTGGAGATTATCAAATCCAGAGACTCATCATTAAAATGCTCACCCGCATTCTCGATGTAGTCCTGAATGAACCGCACGTTTGGCCTCTCGTATCCGAACCTTGCGGTCTGCTCCGGAATGTATCTGCGGGCCACTTCCAGTTGTTTTTCCGTCATGTCCAGCCCGTACACAAACCCATTCTGCCCAACAAGTTTGGACATCACATAAGTGTCCCTGCCGGTCCCACATCCCAGATCAAGTACCCTTAAGCCATCAAGGACAAGGGGTATCGGCGAGCCACAACCGTAGTATTTTATTTTTATCTCTTCCGCTATATAAGGAAGAACTTTTTTCACATGGGCCGGAAGTGAATCCGGCGTACAGCAAGCGGACGTCTTTAGATCGGACGTACCATGAAGAGTTTCCCCATAATATTTTTTTGCATTCTCCATGGCGTCAAAACCGGTTTTTGTCTCTTCCTTTATAAGAACACCCCGGCAACTGCTTCCGGCATTCACCGTACACGCATAACAGTGGACATCACAGGTTATCTCCGGGCTGAAATCATTAAAAGCGATCTCCCAGAATTTCTTGTCCTCGTAACCCTTTGTCCGTATGCCCAGGGCAAGGTTGAAATCGCAGTCATAAATATGACCCCGGTAATCGACCGAGACCTGATACCTGCACATGATCTTCTCCAAGGTCTCAGGATTGAAATTGTCCACCAAAAGCCGCATGTAATCCTCAATTTTATTCTCTTTGGCAAGATAATTCTTGAACCTGGTGATCGGGGAGTTGACGATTGTAATCAGATTGTCGAATGAGACGTCATGCATATCCTTCAGCATCTGCTTGTATTCCTTCTCCACCTGCGCCTGGGCCGTCGGAAGGTAATCGCCCACCGGGTTATAAACCAGGTCCAGGGCAAGTCTGCCCGTTCCGTAACCGATCAAGTTCAGTTTTCTGAGCACGTCCAAACTTTTTTTAAAGACCCCTTTCCCCCTTTGCCCGTCCGTCAGGTCCTCAAATACGGAGGGAAGAGAGGCAATCAACTTGACACCGTTTTTCTCATATAGATCGATAAAAAAGGAATGTTCCGGCAGGTCGAGCACCGTAAGGCTTGTCCTTACCGCTATTTTCTTGTTCTGCCCGGCCAGCCCTTCTATGAACATGCCGAGGTTAGGATTGAGCTCCGGGGTGCCCCCCGTAAATTCGACGTCAACTTGAAGTGTGGAAAGCTTGTTTAGGACATTCGTTGCTGTCTGACGGTCCATGTTCTTATCGCCGTTCGGGGAGGCCCCGATATGGCAATGTGTGCAGCTCTGATTACACCTGTTGCCCAGGTTTATCTGGACGGTGCCAGTCTTTATTTTCCTGATCCGCCTGCCTTTCCAGGCTATATCCTTAACCGCCATCTATCCTCCTCCCGAAATGTGTACATATCAATTATTGGCGTCCTTAATTGCCTTAAATACCCCCCCTATAGTAAATTGTGAAGCGGTCACCTTTGTCTCGCCAGCATATTCAATCTTTGCAAAACCTGGCTTTTCATCAGATCAATCAGGTCTCTAACTGACGAACCCCTTCAGTTTGACCATGCATCGAGGATCCCCCTTGCTAGCGAAATAATAGGCCCTGCCTTCCTTGTAGACTATAAAACGATTGCTGGCGCAGCCTGGCAAAAGGGCAGCAACAATGAACCCTGACGGTCCTCCATTTGAAAGAGAACTCTTTTCGTGCCCGGCGGAAGCAGTAAATATTTTCGGTTCCGAGAGCTTCCAATTCCCTGTATGCATGACAGGCTCCGGGACTTCATATCCCAGAAGGCTTGTGCATAACAATAACGTTATAACAAGAAAGGCCTCTATTCTTACCAGGCGCTTGAACCTGAGCGCAATCCAATAACCGCCCCCGCTGCCGCGGTCCTGGTTATTAATGAATAGCGAAAAAAAACGGGCAGCAAAGCGGTCTATTAAACCACGGCTCAGCGGGGGTAAACCTGCCCACTCATCCAAAAGCAGGACGCAAACGTATCTGTTGAAAGCGCCCAGGGCAAGAACGGCAAGAAAGGGGATGGTTTTTGCCAAGACTGTCAGCCCGTAAGCCGTTCCTATGAGCGCGGAATAGCCGCCCACATATACCGAAAAGTTGTAGACTGCCGTAATCGCCATAAGGCCTACCGCGATACCCGCCATCAGTGAAAACCTCCGGGCAATTCCGGCAATGAGCGATGGCTCGTTTTCAGCCTCTACGATCCGGGGAAGAATGAATATGGAAAGCACAAAAAGACCGCCTCCCCATACCATAGCCCCCAGGAGATGAAGCCAGTCCATTATCTCTCGGGCGCTGAAATCGCCCTTGTACGCCGCGTGCCCGTATGCGCTTTCGGTCATTGAGACAAGCAGTATGATAAGGAGCATTGCAAGAAGCGCCGTGCGCCCTTCACGGCGCTTCCCTCTTAAGCCCAGGAATACAATGGCCAGAAGCGCCAAAAGTGAAATGCGGATCAGCCAGACACGCCCGATGTGAGTTTGGACGACCACAGGAAGCAAATTCACGGCAGCCATAATAGTTATGAATCTGATTTCCGCGACTCGTGCCAGCAGGCACGCAGTGGCTGCTGCCGCCATTACGCCTATAGCCGGGCCGAACAGCCGCCACATGTTGGGAAAGGCCGTTTCATTCAGGGATCCGCTCCGGGCAGGCGCGATAACCCACAGGCGGCAGAGAACTGTTCCGGTCAGGAAGATCAGTGAGATGAGTTCTATCCACCTGGAAATCACGTCAATAATCATCGGGTCTTTACCTCTCTCTCGCAGCGCTTAGGTTTATTGGGTTTCCCTTTCAGAACTCATATCTCACCTGAACATACGTGTTATTATCCCTGGCGAGCTGCCCGAACTGGCTAGCCTTGTTTCCACCGCCAAAGATGTTGCTTCCAAGCGCGGCCCAGATGCTGTCCGTAAAATTATATTTGACTTCGGGATTGAGCATGAAATCTCCAACAGCCGGGCTGTAGAACATGAACCAGGAAAGTTTCAGCGTCTGGTGCCGGAGCATCTGGGTAAGCCGCAAACTGAAGAGGTCATCCCATTTAGGCACCGCTGGAATGCCCGGCTGAAGGTTCGCAAGGTACTCCGAATAGTTCTGCATGTATTCGACATAATACTGTAGGCCAGCCGTGAAATCCGTCCATGGCTGCCTCTGGTAGCCTATGAGAAAACGCGTCTGCCCATTTGGTATGAAAGGATTTTTACCGCTTTCGTTGTCCCTCGATTCATAATAACCGGCCTCCAGGGACAGGACTCCGCCCAATGCGTTCCCCTGCGCGCTCGCGCCATAGACCGAGAGTTCAGGGAAAACAAGGGTTAGTTTAGACGGGGCAAAATGGTTGTCAGGTATTGCTGAGGGCTGCCTGAAAAAACCCCGGTAGAAATAGACGGACGTATCGAAGCCCGCCACATCCTTGTATGCGCGCAGGGCGACCTCAGTGTTCTGCAGGGACGTTTGCGGCTCCTCTTCCGGCCTGTCAGTTATCTGCGGCATCGGATCAAATAGCCAGAACCTGTCAGGGGATGGGAATTTATTCGGCGTGAAAAAAGGGATAACTACGACATCGAAACTGGCAAAGCCCGGATAAACGCCAAACTTCGCGCCGTCCACACCCTTTTTCAGATATTCAAGCGGTCTGCCCGAAAAAAATGCGTCATAATCCTTGGGGAACACGTCGTTTATGAATACGAGATCCCCAACGCCCCACGTTATTATCTGCCTGCCGATTCTGGCATCCCATTTGTCAGACGTATACTCGACAAAACCCTCCCTAAGCTCTGAATCGAATTTCCTGCCGTCTATCCAGTCATGAAAGAAATCACTTTTTATGAAAACGCGGAAAGGGTCCTTGTTCGCCTCAAGCTTAAGTTGAAGACGCTCTTCCGCGAGTTTGAAATAATCGCCGTCCGGGTTTGCCCTGGCGGTGTCGACGGAATAATTCCCCTGCAAAAAACCATCCAGCGTGACATCTTTCGCTATATTTATTGCCAGGGCGCTTCCGGCAAAGACAAAAAGCATCGCCAGGGCTGGCAGAAACAAAAAAAATCTCACTCTATCCACTGTTGAGGCGGCCGCTTCATGAACCGCTCGGAAAAAAGACTATCGCTCAGGCCAAGATTGTAGTCGGTCTTTTCAAACGTGACCACCGTAGAGTGGCCGCTCTGCACGTTTTTCATTGTCCTTTTCGTGATGGTTGGGAAACCTTTTACAGTCTTCACTTCATCCGCGGTAAAGACTTTAAGGAGTTCACCTCTTCTATCGTAATATTGCTCCTTCAGCGGCAGATAGCTGGCCTTATCAACCCAGGAGAGTTTGTAGCTGAATTCGACGTCCGCCGCTTTGGGAACGCTTTTGACCACATAGCAGTCCCTGGCCCCGAGCTTTTCTTCCCTCACCAGGGTATGGACGTCCTCATTTACGTTTCTGCCGGAGACGTCCTCATAAGAGAAATCAGAGCCAACGAAACTCGATCTTTTGTCCTGGGCGGCAATCCTTCTCACCATGTTCAGGGCCGGTATGTAGAGCCATCTGTCGCTATCCCTGTCCGGGTACTTGTAGACCATGAAGGTCATGTCCTTTACGTCGGCAGGCTGGAAGAAATATATGAAATATTTCTGTTTATCGCCAGGGAAATTTTTCCTAAGCAGTGTAAGCTCCCTGATCCTCTGCTGCCCGCCAGCACTTATGAGCTTCATTACCATCCTGGCCTTAAAATCCTTGCCCGGATAATAGAAGGCCTCGTGCGATTTTGTCATTATCTCAGTAGCCGATAACGCAAAAGCGCTGCAAGGAATGAGAGCTATAACCAGAGCCAAAATAAAACTCTTCATTATTTACCTCCATCGAAAAGCCAGCCGCTGAACAGTGTTACCAGCGCCGGAAGATATATCATTGTCAAAAGAGAACTGAGCATCATCATGCTTACGATAAACGCGCCCACGGTGACATAGGGCGTAAGAGGGGCGAAGAGCATCACAGAAAAGGCGGAGGCAAAGAGCACGGCGTTTCGCATAATACCCTTGCCGGGTCTTGCGGCCGTCCATAGGAGCGATTCTGTTATCAGTTCTTTCCCTGGCCTTCCGCCCCCCGCGTTTTTCTCGGCCAGGCGCCGCCTGAACCTGCTTACAAAGTGAATGGCGAAATCCACTGCCATGCCAAGCGAGAGCGTGGAGAGGACCGATATCGGCATATCGAAATCTTTCCCGCTAAACCCGATAACCCCGTAAATGAGGACTATCGTAAAAAGAAGCGGCATGTAGCCGACAATCGCCCATTTCACGGAGCGGAAATCGTAGGCCAGGATGGCGAATACCACGATCAGGGCCAGGGCAAACCCCTTCACCATGTCCCATAGCACCTCATTGTTCCAGACCAGGTTGAAGTAGGCGATCCCGGCGGGTTTGAAATCCATCGGGGTGGGATGGGCCGCCTTGTACCGGGCCACCTCCTTTATGACTTCCCTCATCGCCCGCGCGTTCCACGTCTTTAGCTGCACCCATATGTTCGCCCTCTGAAACGGATAATCGACCACGTTGTCGAGGTCCGAGGGCTTCGCTGACATGGAAAAAAGAAAGAGATATTGCCCTATCATCTGCTCTGTGGGGGGCACTAAATAATATTTCGGGTCGTTTCCGTGGAGAACATAATTTATCTGTTTTACGTAATCCGCGACCGAGGTGGTCTTGCCGACCACGGGCAATTTTTGCAGGTCCCTTTGCAGCCCCTCAATATAACGCAGCGCTTCCGGGCTTTTCATATAACCGTCCTTATTCGAAATCGCGACTATGTAGCCAAGAGACGTGCCCCCGAGGGAGCGGTTGATTACCGTATCCGCCACGCGGATGGGGCTTCCTTTCTTGAACCATTCGACCAGGTTGTTGTTGACAACGGTCTTTGATATCCCGGCAACCGCTGTAGCAAAGAGCAGGAGGCCGATGATGACTGTTGCCGCCGGTTTATGGATGCCGAGCCCGGCAAGTTTTTTCAAAAATCTCGCGGTCCTGCCTGTATCGATATCTTCGGAGCGCGCTATTTTTTCCAAGTTCTTGTCCTTAACAAATGTGAACATCGCGGGAATGAAGCTGAAACTAAGTACCCGTAGCGAAATCGTGCCGAAGGCAACCAGGCCGCCAAAAATCCTGACCGGGACTATGTGCATGAACATGAGAACGGCAAAACCCGCCGCCGTCGCCAGCGCAGTATTCCGCACCGGCCGGCTTACGGCGTTCATGGTTTCTATTATCGCGGTTTTCTTGTCCTTTTTCTCCCGATAGCGGAAATAGAATTCATTGAAGATGTGCATGCTGTCAGTGGCAATCGCCATAAGGAACACCGGGGCCATGGAGCTCATGATGTGGACGGGGAACCCCAGTCCGATAAGGAGCCCCATGCTCCAGATTATGCTCATCATGGCGTCCATCATGAGCGTGATGCTGAGGAAGAGGTCCCTGAACATGAGATACCTGATAAGGAACATCACCATCATGGCGATGGGCGCGAAGACTGCCATCAGCTTGAACATCTCCACCCCGAAAGTGTCCCTGGCTACGGGGTCGCCGGCGATATAGTATTCATCGCCCCCTTTTTGCCCGTCCACCTCTTTTACTATCTTTCTTATGGCATCGGCTATCTGTTTTCCGTTAGCGCCCTCTTCGAGCGGTACGTAGATAGCGGCAGTCTTGCCGTCTTTTGAGATAATGCGCCCGAGATAAAGCGGGTTCCCAAAAAGCTGCTTCTTTAAGTCGTTAATGCCGCCAGCGGTCTTTGGCGCATGCGGCATGAGCGGGCCCACTTTGAGCGTACCGCCCTCCGACGTGACATTGTCTATGGTCTCGAAACTGGAAACGTCCCTCGCGGCAACCCCTTTCAGACCGAGTATCCGGTCCGTTATCCTCTGCATGGAGGAGAGCGTGGCAGGATTCAGGACACCTTTATCGTTTCGGATGCCAACTACTATTACGTCCTTGTAAAGGCCGAACGTCTTTTCGACCTTGTTGTTCCACACGCGCACATCGGAGGTCGCGGGCAGCATGTGCTTTGGGTTTGTGTCCGTCTTTATCTTTGGGAACTGCGTCATAAAAAGTCCTGTGATGAGCACTGACAGGACTACGACAAGCCTCGGATGATTTACGGAAAATTCAACAAGGGAAAACTTCCGCATTCATGCCTCCAGTGAATTTAATGAACGCCGATATTTTTTGCATGGTCATTGTTCTAAAAAGTAAGGTTCATGTCCGCTGGCACCATGATTTCCTTGTAATATGTCGCAGGGTTCGCCAACTCCACACCCTCAACGAAATCTTCCTTCTTCATGCCAAAAAGGGGGACATTCAGCGGACAGGCAAGCAGTTGAGCCCCTTCTTTATACAGCATGAAAAGCAGTTCCTCGGCTGTCGGAAGCTCCATCTCTTCCATCCTCTTCATGACAGCGTCTCCCATCTCCTTTGGCTGATCGGGCAGGCACTTCAATTGATTTACCTTGTCCTTATGGATGGCATTCACACCGCGCGAGCCGAAGAAAAGAGTGACCTTGGAACCTTCCCTGAGCAGGCTCAATGCCGTCATAAGGGCGTTGTAAACCTGGCAAAGCTCGTCGTGAAAGCACATCACTGATACGTTTTTTGATATCTTCGTCATGGCCACGGCCCCTTTCGCCGGAATTTTTTCTTTTGCCCGGCAGTTTTCTGATTTTTTGGTTTTTGCGGCAAATTACAAAATAATTTTTTTGTTTTTTTATTTTTTCGTCTTCAATGCCTTCTTTCCCCTGGATATTTGCCTTTCCCGGCCACGGGACATGATGCCGGCGCAGGCAA
>JAKAEG010000078.1 GCA_021819985.1 Nitrospirota bacterium
ATTCCCGTCCCTCCCTCAAGGAATTTCAGCGCTAGCGCATGGATTGCCGATGCATATCCCCTTAACAGCCGGGGAGGGTTCTTTCTTATGGCCGAGGTCATTTTATAATACATTTCATCGCCCAGATTGTAAGTATTGAAATAGGTCTCATTCAGGATGCGGGAGACAACCCTCTTTTTCATCCTCTTGATCAATGGCCCCCCGGGATGCTCGCCCCATAAAAGGATGCTACATTCACCGTATTCATAGCCAATCCATTTCAAAAACCTCAAGTAGAGCGCCTGTTCCGCGATGCCGGACCGATAATTGTTCGCTATTATCAGCGGGACGCCGGTCGAACCACCTGTCTTCCTCTGGAATATCCTTTCTCCACAGCTTGCAGAAAGCATCTTCGCGTAGCTTCCACGGATATCCTCTTTATTTATGACCGGTAATTTTTTGAGGTCTCCGATTTTTTTTATATCAGAGGGTCTGAGCCCCTTTTTATCGAAGAGCTCCTTGTAAAAAGGGGTGGTCGAATAGGCGTGTTGGATGAGACGGCGTAACTTTTCCTCCTGGTAGGCTATCAGCTCACTTTCAGGGTAATACTGCGTTTTTTCGAATTCAGCGGCTTTTTCGAACAGGCCCTTTTGCCTGCCAAGCAGCATCCGCGTTGGCGCCCTCATGTCAGCCTCGATTTCAGATACGGTATTATATAGCTCAGATGGCTGGGCCTGATTTTGTAAAACCTCTTTAGCACATGGGCCAGGTCCGTCTTGCTCATTGCATGGATCCTGCATTTTTCCCATAACTCATCCATCTCATCGAGTATTCCGCCGTCATATAGGCCCTTCGAAATCATGCTGATCCTCTTTAGAAAGACGGCCGACTCATGCGCGTCCATGAGGACGCTCTGGTGCATCGGATTCGACTTGACCGGTATCAATTCATAATACTGCACGCCTGATTTGTCTAGCTCGCACCTGAGAACGAAGCTTTCCGTCGTCCTCATGTCGCCGGAGCCGGGCGGATTGTTAGTGAAGTAGGCAAGGGCCGTTTTCGCATAGGACTCTCGCCTTTCCTCCTCGTCGGCATAACTCGATATAAAATTACCAAGACTGTAGGCTATTAAAGATCCTCTGTAATTTTCAATGCCCTGGCACACATGCGGATGATGCCCGACGACCAGGGCCGCGCCGGCTTCGGCCGCGCCTCTGAAGAGTGAGATCAGAAACCGGTTCGGATAATCCACATATTCCACTCCATGATGTATCATCGCGATAACCAGATCGGATGAGCGGCTGGCCTCTTTTATTTTTTTTTTCATGAATCCAGGATCCAACCGGCATGTGCCTGGACTCTTTTTCCCGGCGGGGGACGAGTAAGTAAAGGCCAGAAAGGCTATTTTCAAGTCCTTCCCCTCGAATACTAATGGTTTAGAGGCCTGCCCGAGGTCCCTACCCGCGCCGACATGCAAGATGCCGTTTTTTTCAAGCGATGAGATAGTGTCCAGGAGGGCGACTGGGCCGAAGTCCATAATGTGATTATTGGCCAGGCACATGATATTGAAACCGGCCCTCTTAAGTCCCCGCGCATAATCCTCGGGCGCGCGATAGATAAACTCTCTGCCGGGGCCCGGTTCGCCCCTGCCGCTGAGAGGGCACTCGAGATTGCCGATATTTATGTCGCCTAGGCGAAAGATACTGGCAGTCTCCCGGAATATGGAATCGATTCCTTCTCTGGATATTGACGCCTCTATCTTCCCGGCAAGCAGGATATCGCCCACAAGATTAATTGCAACGCCCATATAGCTATATTTCCCCGTCTCGCATGACCGTTTTAAAGCCCCTTGCGGTCTTATGCAGATTATCAAAGATTATTATCATCATCCACAAAACCCAGAACGACTTGTCCCAGAAGAAATCGCCAAAAAAGGCGGCTGCAAGCATGGCCCAGAAGGCCCCGGTAAGCATTTTTTTATCGCTTTCGCCAGCATCCCGCTTCGAACGTATCAACATGTAATGGCGGATCAGGCCCCAGAATAGGAACGCTGTACCTATCAGTCCCTGCTCAACGATAAATTGTAAATATATATTATGCGACGCTCGAAAAAACCCCTCAAATCCGGTGCCGTAATTGACGAACTGGGTATAAGCAATGGGGAAATTATCGGTTCCGGCCCCGGTAAGCCAGTATGCTCTGATTGCTCTGAGCCCGACCGACCAGATCTCGAGTCTTCCCGCCCCACCGCTTGAATATGCATCCCCCCATCTTGCCGTCAGGAACTGCAGCATAAGGGAAACCAGCGGCAGCGAAATAGCAATAAAAAAGAGCCCCATTGCAAATTTCCGCCCGGAGGAAAGGAGAAATACCAAAAAAATGACGCCGATCCCAAGCATTGCTCCTCTGGAACCAGTGACTATCGCGCAAAAAAGCATTGTGGCTAACACCAGTATGCAGGCGATCTTTTTCCAGTCGAATTTCCCGTCAGCAAAAAGTATTTCTAAGCAGATGGAGACCGGGATCAACAGGCTGAAACCGATATCGTCCGGGTTGGTCTGCCTGCCTCCGAACATCAGGGTGGCTCGCTGGCTCTCCATGTAAAAACTGCCTGAGAAATAGGAATAGATTGAGAAAATGGAGGCAAGAAAACCGCCCAGCAAAAGGACTATTTTAAGCGTGTTCCACTGCTTTTCCGAGGCGCGGTAAAAGGAGACTATTAGATAAAAAGTCAAAAGCCCAAGGGCCATGGGAATCCTATACAGGACAAGTTGAGGTTCGATCGCCCAGGCGTAATTGGAAGCGGCATAGAGGCCTAAAAAGGTCCAGCAAAGGACCGTTTTGTCAGGCTGTACGAAACGGTTTTCAAATGAACCCTTAATAAGAAGTATCATCATCGTCAGGATGCCAAGCAACTTTGTCAAAGTCGTACCTTGGGCTCGTCCAGTGACGGATAAGACTGAATCAAAAGGTATCAGGAATAAATACATCCCAAACGGAAATATAAAAGGCTCCCTTATGGACAGATAGGCAACAAGAGGCAGAGCCGGAATGGCTAGCCAAAAAAATCTCTCATCGACAATTATTTTGACGGCGGAATAACAAAGCAGGCAGGCTGCCATCACCAATATGAATTTCCGAAGATTAATTTTCTTAACAGCGCGTGACATTTCCATACCCTTTAGCGAGTTCTCATTACAAATAAATCTTTTACGATTTAATCTTTTTTTGAGTGCTAACCAAAATTATTTTAAAACATACCCTCTCTAATTGATTGGAGCCACTCCTCAAACAGTTTACTTTTATTGTATTTGTTCATTGATTCTGAAGCGGCGAATCCGATTTTATCTTTCCGCCAAAGTATCTCGTCCGGTAACAGGCCTCTCATGGCCAACCGCAAGAGCCACTTACTCCAGCCTTTATGGTATTTATATGAGGCCGGCACCGCAAAAACGTAATCGACCAGGCGGTAATCGGTAAATGGCGTTCTGGATTCAATTGAAAAAGCCATGCTATTTCTGTCCTCATAATGCAGCAAATGCGGCAAACTATATTTCATTTGGTATGTATAAAGGACCTCGTTCAAATTAGGTGCAAAAGAAAATAAAAATTCAAATGGAAGCGCGCAACTATCCACTTTCAGCAGATTCAAAGTCGATTTGATGAGTTTTTTCTTCCAGGCAATATACAAGATCGACTTGAGAGGACGAGGAGCCAAAAAAATCGGGAGTGATTTCAATTCCCGGAGCATCTTCCATAAGGATTTACGCATTCTTATAGCCCCGACCGCCTCGGCAAAAAGACTTTTGATTTTAAAATCCCTGGCAAGTTGGGACAAATAGGCGTCACGGTAGACGGCGTACCCTCCAAAAACCTCATCTCCTCCTTGGCCATCCAGTATTACCCGCACATAATCGCTCGCTTTTTTCATGACCGTCCATTGCGCGTAGACCGATGGGCCTCCAAAGGGCTCGTCCTGGTGCCAGATGATCTGTTTAATCTCCCTTTTCATGGCATCAATCGAGGGAAAAACAAAATGCCCCTTCGCATCCGTATGTTTATTAATCGACTTTGCAAAAAAGGTTTCATCAACTGTATCATTTGGGAAAGAAGCTGTAAATGTCTTCTGTCTACTGCCTATCTGATCCGATGCTATTCCTTCTTCTTTTAGAATTTTATTTATTGTCACTACTATTGATGAACTGTCCAAGCCGCCTGAAAGGCACGTTCCTATCGGCACATCGGCCCTCAATCTTATCCTGACGGAATCAACCAGCAGATCCCGTATATCATCGGCGTATTTTAGGGCTTGCCGATGATTATAACTGCCTGCCGAGGCGTTATAGGCCAATTCGTAATATTGATCGCACTGAAAAGCAAACGTCTTAAGATTGAAAATGAGATTAAAGCCCGGCCCTAACTGATGGACGTCTTTATACATGGTTTCACATGAATGCTCCATCAGATCAAAGACCAGGAATTCAAAAATCTTCCCTACGTTGATGTCCGTACTAACATAGGGGGCCTTTAAAAGCGACTTTACTTCGGAACCAAAGGCAAATATCTTTAAAACCGGATTGTAATGGTAATACAGAGGTTTTATTCCATATCGGTCCCTCGAAAGGAAGACGATTTGCCTGTTCTTATCATAAAGGGCGAAAGCCCAGTCGCCATTGAAATGTTTTACGCAATTAACCCCCCATTCCTGATAGGCGGCAAGTATCACTTCGGTGTCGGAATTTGTACCGAACTGGTATCCATTTTTCTTGAGTGTATCCCGCAACTCCTTATAATTGTATATCTCCCCGTTAAATATGATCCATATCGCGCCGTTTCTATAACTCATGGGTTGATGCCCTGCAGCTGATAGATCGATTATGGACAGTCTCTTGTGTCCAAAAAAAACGTTGACTGGCTCCCTAAGCGAAGATATATTTTCACCCTTTTTTATCGAGCTCTTTTCAGAATGGAATTCGCAAATGGAATTCAATTCCGTATTTACTCCAATATAACCCTCATCATCAGGCCCCCTATGCTTTAAAGTAGAAAGCATATCAATAATTGGGCCAGCATGCGTCATATTGTTCAGGCTTATGATTCCGGCTATGCCACACATTTTAGAGTTTCCCGTTTCTTGTGCAGTGTATCAACATAGGCGGTCACGCATCCTCAATTGAAATTACGGTGTTACTTATTGATGTTCCTGGTAAGTAGTGCATATCGCACATTGCCAGTGATTTCCGACTTGCGCTATCAAAAGAATTTAAAAGCGTTCGCTCTTGCATAGCTGTCTAATATTCTCGAGTATTTCCCAGCCAAGGTAACATATGAGTAATCTTCGATTCTGCCGTTTGCGCCATAGCTGACTTCCCCGCGACTAATAAACTCCCGATAATGATTCAAGATGATTTTTTCCAACTCTTTGTCATCTGATGCGAAACTGCCCGCACCGGTATCGGTCAAAAGATCCTTTACTATGCTGTTCGACCTCCCGATGGCAAGGATTGGACGCCTCGATCCTAGATACTCGAATAGTTTTCCAGTGTACACGCCTTTTTCCCTAACATCATTCCATAACAGGAGGAGCAACAGCTGTGACTCCCTTTGCTTCTTGATCGCTTCTTGCCTTGGTATTAAGCCACCTACTTTTACTACGTCCCGCAGGCCATATTTGTTAATATCATGCATGATCCATTCTTCTTCAGGTCCGTAAAAAATTATTTCCACTAAATGCCTGTTTATCTTATTTTCTTTGATCAGCCTCGCCGTTGTTTCCAACAACATCGCCGGATTTCTTTTGCCGTTATAAAGAGTACCAGTATGAGTTATGGTGAATTTTTCACTAAGACCGGAAGGATTCCACGTGAAATCATCCGGATCGAAGCCATTGGTGACGCAGTGAATATCTTTGTCTTTGTGTAAAGATCCAAGGACATTTGCGAGAGGCTGAGATACGGTGACCAATGCGTCCGCATATAATAAGGTCTTCAGTTCCAGCCGGCGCTCCAGAAATCGTATGGCACCCAATTTATTATAATAGTGGTTCAGGGTCCAGAGATCGCGGAGATCAGCTATCCAGGGAATCCCGTACTTTTGCTTTAGCTTTTTTGCTATCAGGTGAGACGTGGACGGACTGGAAGTGCTTATGATCGCATCTACCGCCTCTTTCTCTATAAGTTCTGATGCGGAATTTACCGCATGCCTGTACCATCCGGCTCCGTGATCGGGGAATTCCAGGAGTTGCCGCAAAATCTTAACAGTTTTGCTTTTCCAGGAATCTGAATTATTTTTTTTAGTTAATTGCATTCCCATTTGCTGATGATCACCCTTGGCCGGATTTAGCTTGCCCAATTTCCTTAAGGAGGCGATTATGTCTGTATAATTCGTAGGCAGGACATTAATTTCGGGAGGAAAATCTCCCGGCTGTTTGATTGTCAACACTATTGGATCCCATCCATATCGGGGCAAATACTTTGCCAAACCGTAAGGACGTTGAGCGCCTATGAACTGCATCGGCGGAAAGCAGAACGCTACCATCAGCACTTTTTTTAACACTTAAGTTTTAAGCTTATATATTCTTTTTTTAATTTTCGTAATCGGCCGCTTAAATCCGAAGGCCGCGCCAAGATCTAAGAATGACACTGCCAATTTTCTTAAGTCTGCGCAGAGCGTTTTGCAATATAAACTTATTGGTTTCCCTGAATATCTTCACAAGATTAAGAATGAAATGTTTGGGTAGAAAACTAGCGGCCCACATTTTCCACCAACGCACATCACGCTTTAGGGAAAACTCTTTTCGAAGAAATCTGCGGGCCTCAGCCCCGCGGCCTTCCAGTATTAGGAATGCGCAGTAAGAGATTAAATTGGCGTAACCGCTACTAATCAAATAACCGCCATATTTAGGATATTTTTGGGCTAGCATGTTAAGAGTTCTTCCCAGTTGAAGAGGATATTCATTTTTTTTTGTTACCTTTGCCGTGCTGCCCGGAACATCTATATGCAGATATAATGGAAAGCCGCATATTCCGACTTTTGGCTGCATCGCCGCGCATCGCAGTATGAGCTCGGTGATCTCTCCATATCTCATGCTCTCATTGAAACCCGAAAGGCAATCAAAAAGCGTCTTTTTCATAAAAAGCCCATCGCTCGGCCACCCAGCGACCTTCAATTGGCCAAAGGCATCGTCAAAAACCCTTCTTTCCCCTCTGATCTCGGCCCCGTTTATGTCCTTTATGTAATACCGTCTGGTAATTTCGTCTTTCAGGTAATCGTAAGCCGACATCATCCATTCGGCCGCGTTTTCTTTCCATAGAAATTCAATCTCGCGTTCCAATTTGAATGGATAATAGCGATCATCGGCGTCGATAAAAGCCAGGTACTCCCCCGACGCGGTGCTTGCCGCCTTATTGCGCGCAGCCGCCGGACCACGGTTTTCCTGTCTTATCAGTCTGATCCGGCTGTCATCCATCGGAACGACATCGGAGGATCCGTCCGTAGACCCGTCATCGACAATGATCAGTTCCCAATTCTTGTAGGTCTGATCAGTGACGCTCTTTATGGATCTGGCGGCATATGGCTTTTTATTATAGAGCGGCATTATGACGCTGACTAAAGGACCTTGCATATGCCTGTGCACTCAAGCTTCCATTATGAGGCTGTACAACTGGCGTTCACGTGGATCGATAAACCTCGTATTATGCCAGAGGACCACGAAATCACCGTTAAAGCGGCGGCATGTATCTTTTACTGTCTTAATATAGGAACAGGCTTTAAAACCGGAGCCAAGGCCCATATAGCGGTCATCAATTACTGTGCATTCCATGACAAGCAAAGGCCTTTCTCTTAAATTCAGTGTCTTGCGGGCAAGGATGTCGAACAAAGGAAATTCGTTACATACTCCGCACCGGAAACCTGATATATCTGCATACGACAGCGTGAGATCATAATCCATACCGGCGTTATCAAGGTTGGTCGAGGTTGCTGGTGTATCCCACCTGAGAAAATGCTGGCGGTTCATCCAAAGCTTTTGATCAACACCTTCTTCCAAACAGACTGCTTTTAAGATGTCCAGTTCACGTTTAATTTGCCGTTGATCGTCAAATGAACCGTAGCTGGAATGAAGACCGATATCGTGTCCTCTCCTGTGGATCCTGGCCATAAGCTTTCTCACAAGCTTATGACGGATGTTGTAATCTCCATCGAATTGGGGCTGCTTGCAATCTGTCATGAAAAAGAATGAGCCCTGAAGCCCAAATTTTTCATCTATATCCATAATGCAGTCGAAGGTATTGTAAGGATCAATTTCTGTATGTCCGTACGAGGTTTTCAACCATGAATTGAAATTCTTTAAAGCGTTCAGATCCTTTCTTTTTATCAGATCTCCTCCCAACTGCTTTATTGCAATGAATGGAGTTTTCATGGCGTGCAGGAAAGGGGCGTCTACATCATGGGTCACAAAAGTCTTGAACTTTTTTATCTTTCTTCCCTGGGCGCATTTCAGATAACTGAGCATGCTCCAGAGCATCTCAACATATTCGTTTACAACGACGCGATGGAGGAAGTCCTGCTTGTAAGCGAGTGACTCATGTGCAGGAAAGCGGTCATGAATATCTCTTTTTTTATTTGCATATTCCTCCCAGCGCGCAAGCATAAAAAAAGCCGAAGCGAAGATGTCGATGCCGCAAATGATACTGTCCCGGCCAATGTGCATTTCTTCCGAACCAAAAATAACGGGGATATCTCTCAGCGGAGTAAATTTATTTTTCAGAAATACTGTTTTTGTGGGTATCATGCGGACATCTAGATATCCGGCCATGCCACCAGGCTTGTCGTCAAGATTCAAAAAAAATTGATCTCTGAATACGAGTGACCGCCCATTTTCAAGGATTATTTCATAGTTTAATACGTCATTACGTCTGGTTAATTTATAGTCCAACCCTAAAAATTTGGACAACAGCGTGTCGACTATGTATGCCCTTTCAGGTACGAAATTATCGGGAATCTGCACGGAGATCATAATATGATTTTTATTTTTTCAGCAGTAATTTCACCAATTCACGGCCCTGCATGCGAAGCATCAGCCGGCGGCTGCATGTTTTTGAAATAGCGAAATACGGTTTTTGCGCCGCGCCGAAACTGCGAAAGAATTCCTCTATCGGCTCGATCATGGACCCCTCAAAATCGTAGACTTTGCTAACTTTCGAAGCAAATTTTATTGATTCCCACATTGCAAGAGCGTTGGCCCCGCTCCCCCTTAATGCGGGATCGCCTCCCTGAAGCAGGTTGTACATGGCATGCCCGTCATAAACGCAAAAAAGGCCGGTCTGCGGCCGCCCGTCCGGACCGTAAGTGATAAAAATTTTCCGCGCATTTTTCTTGGCGCACGCGCAATTAAGCCTACGGACAAAATCCTGCGAAAAAGGCAATGACATCCCCTGCCTTAAAAATGTCATTTCGTTAAGGTCAAGAAAAGTTTCGATGTCATCTGTGTCGATCACCCTGACGCAGGCCTTTTCCGCTTTCCTGATCTTGTTGCGCACGTTCGATTTCATGCCTTCCCATACGGCATCTAGATCTGACAGATCCTCAATAACATATGTATAGCGCGTCGACTGGGTAAATCCGTTCCAATAAAAGGGCAGCCAGTTCGTTATTGAATAATGAAATCTCTGGTTAAAACTGTCATGTGGCGGCAATTGCTGGATGAGGTCACCTATCAGTTCTTTCTGGAGAGAAAGTTGACTGGACTGTTTTCCGTTCATGGGTTTCATCCATGGTCCCAATGTCTGCGTTACTGAAGGCATGGTGAGGAAAGTAAAACCATTTCTCTTTTCTGTTACGTAAGGGAACCTTAGAAGGATTTCATTCTCTTTTTTTATTGTTATTTCTTGCCATCGTCCAGGGGCGACAGCGTCAAGCCACCATGGCTGCTGAAACAGCGAATTAACATAGGGAATTCTATCGGGCTTGCAGTTTTCCATGTCCCCTTTTAATGGATAAATCATTTAGGAATGTTGCTATTTTTTTGAGGCCCGGCTCATTGAGGGATGGATGAACGGGCAGGCTTAGAAGCCGTATGCCCAAATGCTCGCTATTTTGCAGTCTTGAACGGTCAAAACTAAGCAGTCTGTTATACGGGTAACACAGGTGGATGGGAGAACTCCAGTTGAATATGCCTATTTCAAGCCCTTTTTCCCTGGCGGTCCTTGTAATGTAAGGATTATCGTAACCCGTATTGTTCAAGACAATGTACCGGATATAGGATGGTTTTTTATCTTTAATTCGCGGGTGCCTGAAGGCAACTGCATCCAGATGGTCGATATAATATTGTGTATTCCGGTCCCTCTTTGCCTTGCATGAGCCGTAATCCTTCAGACATTCTATCCCGACGGCGCTTCGCAGAGAATTCATCAGCAGCAAAGGAGATTCTATTTTTTCCAGCTTCACCTGTCCTGAAAGAGTGCGTGCGCGTCCCATGGCCCTTGAAATAATGTGTTCAAGCGGCGATTCCTCCTTTTTACACAGTAAATGCAATCGTTCCATATAAGATAATACAAGCTCATTGCATTCACAGTCCGCACCAGAACGGATGGAACTTTCAACCAACGATATCAACTGCGGATATTTCTTTACTGCCCTTTTGGCAAAATCAATGGGCAGGAAACCTTTTTCCGGATAAACATCCTCGCGTGTCACGAAATGGTTCAGAAGAAGCC
>JAKAEG010000079.1 GCA_021819985.1 Nitrospirota bacterium
TTGTCCCCAAGCAGCCTCTTGGACACCGTTATCCTTGGCGTTACCGTGCCCGTGGTCGTTGACACATAAGGATCTATCTGGAAACGATCGACTCCGGTGATGCTTTTAAGCCTCTTGGTGATGACATCTTCAAACTGCCCGGTAATGAAAGAGCTGGCCTCCGAGGCACCCACGCCGCCCTCTATTCCGGGCGAGGCGCCGCCGAAATTCCCGGTTGTGAGCAGAGAAAGAATATCCATCTGCTCCAGCTGGGGCTGACTGGAAAAAGAAAGCGCCATGTGATCAAGCGTGCCGGCCGCGCTGACGTTTATCTCGTATCCCTTTATGGTGGTGGACGCCATGACGTCCAGGGATGGGTTTATACGGTTGGGGTCTGAGAATATCACTGAGGCATGCTCGATTGTAAACTCCGTATTACGGAAATATACATCTCCGCTTGCCGCCTCAACTCTTCCAAGGGGTATGGGATTTGCCAGGGTGCCCCTGATAGTAATGTCTCCGCTCAAGGGAGCGCGGACCACGTTGTTTTTCACCATGAGGCTGGAACCGTACACCCTTATGTTCAAACCGGTAGTTGCCTGGAAGCTCCTTGGCGAAGGGGGAAGTGTGGCCCTTTTTCGAAGGATAAACGCCTTCCAGTCCACATTTTTACTGTAGGACGCCTTTTTTACGAATATTTCGCCGGCGACCGTGCGGCCTTTTCTGTCTCCGCTTACTGACAGATTACCGTCGAAAGTGGCATCAACCCCTTCTGTGGAAACACCTACATTATTTACAATGCTGTCCAGATAAAATCTTGCCGGACGGAGCTTTTCCAGGTATATCACTCCCGTGATATTGGCGTCACCGCCTCCTGTTTTGGCCGCGAGCTGCTCCAGCACTATCTTGTTCTCGTCCATATACATGTAGGCGGATATTATACGCAGGTTCTGAGGAACACCACGCATCCCCAATGCAACATCCGAAAGGGAAAGGCCGCCGCTTATCTTGGGACTGTTCCAGTTGCCTCCTATCTGAAACACATAGTTGGCCTCCCCCGTAAGCAGATTTATCTGCCTTGAAAGACCCTTAAAGGGGATAAGCGAACTTTTACCCTCTAACGAGAGGTTAAAATCCTGTCCCAGGACAACTGAGCCGGAAAGACTCACGTCCGTCCGGCCCCCGGCCAGCGAGAACTGCCTCATGGTAAGGGTCCCGTCATTAAGGTCAAACCGCGCGGGCACCCTCGTCGAAAAACTCTGGCCGAAAGCGGTAAAGGCAAGCTGGTTAAGAACAAGCGAGCCATTTATGTTTTTTCCTGTTTTACCTGTCCCGCTTAAAAAATTCCCGCTGAAACTGCCGCTCCCCTGGAGATTTACCAGAAGATCAGGCGGCGCGGTTTTAAACAAGGAAGCCACGAGAAAATCATATTCCCCGTTCTTGAGGACCACCTGGGCCTTCCATGGCATCGCTCCATCAAGAAGGGCCTGCCCCTTCATGTCCATCTTTCCGCCCTGCAGCGCTAGATGAACATTCGCCTTCCTGCCTCCGGCGCCGCCGGAAATATCCGCACTGAAGGCCCCGCCCCCGATCGGGCTGTTTTGGAACCTTCCATCTGAAAGCGTCCCCTTAACGGTTACCTCAGGGTCTTTCAGGGTACCCTTCCCTTTGGCCTCCAAGGAAACTTTGTAGTCTACTGGAAGGTCTTTTGTCTTGCCGGCAAGTATGTCCTTGATGTCCATGCCCTTTGAGGAGGCCTTAAAATTAAATCCTCCATCGGGCAGGAGAGCGCCCGTTAATCTCATGACCGCGCCGTTCTTGGTCAAAACCCCACGGGAAATTGACAGGCTTCCAGACAAATAGTCAAAATCAACATCCGCGCTGTCCACGGACGCTCCGAAACAAACGATGTCTTTTGCCTTCACGGAACCGGATATCTCCGGGGACTTCCCTTTTAGCTTCAAGTTGGCCCCCTGAATGCTGCCCGTAAGCCTGATGCCTGGCTTAAGGAGATTCGCTACATCCTGGGCCTTCCCTCCGGCAAGCCTCAAATCGAGATCGTAAACCGGGTTTCCAAGTTCGAATATCTCCCTTGCCGCAGGAAAGAGCATGCGCCCTTTCACGTCAATCGTTTCCCCGCCTGCCTTGGCCTTTAGACTTTGCACATCCAAAGCTTTTTTATTATATGAGATATCTCCCTCGACGGCCCCAACTTTCATCTTGCTGATGACCGCATTACCGGAGAAAATCCGGCCTGCTATGGTAGGGTCCTTGAGGGGGCCGTAAACCTGCCCGTCAAAGCCGCCTGCACCCTCGGCAAGATGGGAGTAAGGAAGTGACAGGTCCCTGAAATCGGCCGTCCGGAGAGACAAATCCATATCGGTTGTGTTTTTGGCGTAGTTGATATTCCCTGAGCCCTTTATCGAAGTTGCGCCTGTGCTGATGACCATATTTGAAAAATTAACGACAGTGCCTAAAAGATTGAACCCGCTCGTAACTGAGCCTATTCTGCCCGGGAAATCCTTTCCGGCACGCCTTGCAACAAACCGGAAATCCCCGGCCGGGGCAAATATTGCCCCCCTGTTGAACATCCTGCCGGAAAGCCTGCCATCGGACAAAGGCAGGCTTGTTTTGAGAAACCCTGCCAGGAACCTTTTTGAATCCAGCCCGGAAAAATCAACGTCCATATCCAGAGAGTTTACCCTTGGAAGGTTGATGGAAAAATCTCCTTTTGCCCGTCCGCCGTACAGCCTGCCCACTATCTTACTGAACGCAAGAACGCCATGATGGAAACCCACTGCAAATTTGAGCTCATCGGCTGCAACCCCGTAAATGCCGGCCTTTTCCAGGCCGCCGCTTCCTGCGCCGTCAAGTGAGTCCAACGGGCCCCTGACCCTGCCATTTACATTTATAAACCCGCTGACCTGAACATTGGCATGAAGCAGCTCCAGCAGGCTTTGAGCGTAAAGGCCGCCGTTTACGCTCATATCTATATATGTTTTCTTCCAGTCTGAAAATTTTCCCGCGAGTTTGGCCTGTCCCGTTATGGAAAGTTTTCCCTTCCCTGGACCTTTAAGATGGAACATATCTTTAAGGGTGGACATAAGAACGCCGATCTTCGCACTGGCCTTCGCGCCTTCTGCGTTTGAATAGGACCCCTCAAGCTGCACGCTGCTCCTGCCGGATTCAACGGTGAGCTCCCTTATTCCAATAACCCCTTTTTTGAACGTCGCCCTGGCGGAATCCAGTTTCAGGTCCAGGTGAGGGATCCCGCTGCCCGATAACGCGACATCACTGGCAGAGATCCTGACCTCCTGCCTTGCGCCCAGACGCGCCTCCCCGTTTACGCCCCGGCAGGCCACGGAGAGTCCTCCAACCTGCCCGGTATAGTTCAGGTTTGCATTGTCGAGGATCACGGAACCCACTTTAAGCCTGAAGGCGCCGGATGGTTTCTGGGGCTTAACCAGAGATTCCAGGTGGTTCAACCGGCTGTCCGTTACCCATACGCCGGGCCTGACAATAGCTATCCGTTTTATAAAGATAGTCTTTTGAAGCAAAGGGGTCAGCGCCGCGTACGCCTTTACTCTGCCGGCGGCAAAAATGGTCTGCCCCCTCTCATCCAGAACCTTTATGTTATTGGCCCCTACATAAAGGGGGAAAAGGTTTGCATAGAGCTTAGTGGCCGTCATCTGATAGCCCGTTGCGGACTTGAATGCCGTGAACACCAGCTTTTCAAGGTAATCAGAGACTTGGGGTCCGCGCAGAAAGAGGGTTAAACCGGATATCACCGACAAAAAGGCGAACATCCAGGCCAATTTCTTGAAATTTTTCCTTCCCGCAGCCGCAAGGGACCTGATGTAAGGAATTTTTTCCATTATATTCGTTAGCCGGCCACGCGCCTAAAAAGACCGCGGGACAAGCCTATCCATCTGTTTTTCATTGGCGCAGCTCTTTATTTTAATGGAAAAAGCAGGAATTAAACAAATCGTGAGATCACACAGAACCTTGAAAAGATATATGATTTTATGTTAAAAATTAATAGCAGCAGGCGCGTAGCTCAGGGGGAGAGCGCTACCTTGACACGGTAGAGGTCTGGGGTTCGAAACCCCACGTGCCTACCATAGAAAAAAGGGGTTAGCCAATTAGGCCAGCCCCTTTTTCATTTGGATTGTGCTGATCATTTTCTTCGCGCAGCCTTTCAGGGCACCGTCCAGGACGCTTACCGCGTTCAAAAAAGGTATACTCTCTGCTGCAGGAGAGGCTGTTTAACCCGTAAAAGTGGCATTATTTACACGATGGTTTCTGGTGGGGACATGCCTTTTCCCGTGAATTTTGGGCGCTCCAGACTGCGTCCACCTACCCACACCGTATGTTATAAAAGAAGACGGAAAAGGCAGGAGGCGGCTTGCTATAGTAATAAAGTACGGCCAATAATCAGCGCAATTTATTTTTTATCTGGCTAACAATTTTCGATGGAACTCTTCTAAATTCCCCTATTGGGAGGGGTGGCCGCAGGCCGGGGTAGGTTGCAAGGGGCGGGGCTTGCTCCGCCCCATCCTCTGATTTTTGATTTTTGTTGTCATTCCCGCTAAGGCGGGAATCCAATGTGGAAGAACAATTTTTAAATGGTAAGCGTTTAGGTAACCGCATCTTCCGCTGAAGTGCCCATCCGTGCCATTCTATTTTTGACTAATAAAACAGAAGGAGGAATGGCATGGACAAGGCATCGTGGATTGAGCGGCGTAAATATTGGACGGACCAGGTTCAGCGGTGGAAAGAAAGCGGTCTCACGCAGAGGGAATACTGTAAAAAAGAAGACCTCTCGATTGAACGCTTCGGGGCGTGGAAGCGCCGCCTCGATCATGAGAATCAAAGCGAATCCGGATGCCTTGTTGCCGTCCCTCCGAAGATAGTTTCCTCGGCGCTATTTACGCGTCCGGCATTGGGCCTGGTTGTTGATGAGCGGTACAGGGTAGAGATTCCCGATGCGTTTTCTCCTTCCACGCTGGAAGCAGTGCTCCAGGTTCTATCGCGCCTGTGATTTGGGACTACGGATCGGGAGTCAGGGTATATCTGGCCGCCGGCTCGACAGATATGCGCAAGCAGATAAACAGTCTTTCGATCCTGGTGCAGGAGAGGCTGGAGCTTGACCCTTTTTCGGGCAGCGTGTTTGTTTTTTGCAATCGAAAGCGGTCGACGGTGAAGGCCTTGTACTGGGACAGAAACGGCTTTTGCCTTTGGCAGAAGCGGCTTGAAAAAGACCGGTTCCGGTGGCCTGAAACGGAGAAAGAAGTGCTGAGCATAAGCGCCCGCGAACTGAGGTGGCTTCTTGACGGGCTGGCGCTTATGCAAAGCGGCGCGCACAAACAATTGTATTACTCATCGGTAACGTAAAAAAGCCTCTTTTTCTGTTTCAAAATTTCCACTCGTTTGGTATATTCATATGTGCCTTCTGAACTCACAATACTCCGCAAAGAAAATTCAGAACTACAATCCATTCTTCATGAAAAGTCCGCAACGATCGAATCGCAAAATATAGAGATAGAGCGCCTTGAGACGGAGCTTCGTCTTTTACGTCTTAAATTGTTTGCCCCCAAGAGCGAGAAGATAGCGCTGGATGATCCGGAGGTACAATCCCGCCTGTTTAACGAAGCGGAGGCTGCAAGCGGCGAGGAAGAGGAACCATCCGGGGAAATTGAAGTAGCTTCACATCAGAGAAAGCAAGGGGGCCGCCGGCCGCTGCCTGAAAAGCTTCCCCGGATAGAGCAAGTGCATGATATCCCCGAGGCGCAGAAGGTATGCGCGTGCGGCTGCCAGCTCACCTGCATAGGGCAAGAGGTTACGGAAGAGCTTGATATAATCCCAAGACAGGCGCGCGTTATCCGCCATATCCGGCCCAAATATGCATGTAGACGATGCGAAGGAACCGAAAGCGAAAAAGGCGCGGTACAGATTGCCCCGCCCCCTGTACAGTTGCTGCCAAAGACAATAGCGACGCCGGGGCTGCTGGCCTCCGTGGTAGTAGAGAAGTTTGCGGATGGCCTTCCACTTTACAGGCAGGCGGCAAGATTCAGCCGTGAGGGAATAGAGATAAGCAGGGCGACGCTTTCAAACTGGGTGGTCAAGGTAGGAATCCTGTGCTGGCCTCTTATTGATGTGCTTAAAGAGAATCTCCCTGCGAGCCCGTTAATCAATGCCGATGAGACGCCGGTGCAGGTGCTTGGTGAGCCAGGGCGCGCCAATACCACGAAATCGTACATGTGGTTATTCCGAGGAATGCCGCCGCCGGGACACGTTGTGATCTTCGAATACCGGACCACGAGGTCCGCGGAAGAAATCCTTAAACAATACCTGACTGGATATACCGGATGCGTGCAGACGGACGGTTATATCGGCTATGAGGCATTGTCGAAGATGTCCGTGAAGCACGCCGGTTGCTGGGCCCATGCTCGCCGGAAGTTTGTTGAAGTGGTTCAAGCCGTGGAGAAGGTGGCGCGGAAGGCCAAGGAACGCCGCGGCGGCAACGCCGGTGTCGCCGTTCTGAAAATCCGTCGCCTGTATGAGCTGGAGCAGATGGCACAGGACCGAAGGCTTACAGGTGCCGATCTCGTAAACTTCCGCCGTGAGCATGCTCTGCCTTTGCTTGAAGAGTTCAAAGGCTGGCTAGAAGCCCGTGTCGGATCGACTCCGCCAAAGGGGCTGCTGGGCACAGCAATGAACTACACGCTTAAACAGTGGAAACGCCTGGTATTTTACGTGGATGATCCCAATGTAGGGCTCGACAATAACCCGGCTGAAAATGCGATCCGCCCGTTTGCGGTCGGTAGAAATTATGCGGAGTTATCATTTATGCGGAGTTTGAGCTGGCCACGCGAGGTAACATACTAATGGCAAAGAGAAAATTGTGACACGCTGAGTACTTGTAGTCGCCATAATAATGGGTGTTCTGAAACTACCCCAAAGGAGGACACCCATGGCGAGAGAATTCCCCGCCCCTATTTCCCATTCTGTTCAAAGCAATGAGTCCCTTGTAAGGCTTCAAAAATTCGGTCCATACCTCACGAATCGGGGACACCCACCGAGTACGACGCAAACATACATCAGGTGCGCTGAGCATTTTGAATGTTGGTTTGCAACTCATTGCGTCGAGGCGATTAACGAAGGGGTTGTGGCTCGATTTCTAAAAGACCATCTTCCCTGTTGCTCCTGCTCACCTCCTCGTCGGCGCAGCTATAAGGATGTTCGAGCGGCACTTCGGCATTACCTGGCCGTACTGCGAAAGCTGGATCTTATCCCTCCACTTCAGCCTCTGCCGCTTTCTGCTGTAGAAAAGGAAGTCAAAGATTTTGAGCAGTATCTAATCCAAACATGTGGCGTTGCACTCGAAACCCGAATCTACCGCGTGCGATATGTAAGGGAGTTTCTTGCAGACAGGTACGGAGCTGGCCCAGTCACCCCACAATCCTTGCAGCCTGGTGAAATCATGAAATTTCTGGCTGAGCGGGCGGCTCGTTGTAAGCCAGGCACAGCAAAGGTGATCAGCGCATCGGTTCGCAGCTACCTCAGATTCCTTGTCCTTCGAGGAATCTTGAACAATCGGATGATGGCAGCCGTGCCTACGATTCCCCAGTGGCGCATGTCCTCCCTCCCGAAGGTTCTCTTGGCTTCGGAGCTTGATCAACTTCTCACTTCGTTCAATGTCTCTATTCCTGAAGGCCGCCGTGACTACGCCATGGTATTGTGCATGGCCGAACTGGGACTCAGGACCTGTGAAGTTGTGCAACTGCGGCTCAATGATATTAACTGGCGCGAAGGAACCATCCGAATCATTGGCAAAAAAAGTCACCGTGAACGTATTCTGCCTCTTACCTCAGTTCTCGGCAATGCCATTGCAAAGTACTTGAAAGTAGATCGCGCGAAGGGCAATGAGCCTGCTCTTTTCCTTCGCCACCGGGCTCCCGCCGGGATACCAGTAACATCCCACATCGTCCGTGGAGCAGTGCGTAGGGCCTGCGCACGTCTTGGAATCCTTCCCCCGAGGGATGGTCCCCATACTTTGCGGCACACGCTGGCTACAAGGATGCTTGAAAATGGAGTCCCACTTACAGAAGTGGCGGATGTTCTCGGGCATGAGACGATTGACACTACGGCAATATACGCCAAAGTCAATCTTGAAGCCCTTGGTCGAGTGGCCATGCCCTGGCCGGAGGTGGTGTGATGACAAAAGGACGCACGATGGAATCATGGGTAAAAGAGTACCTCTACTACAGACGAAGCTTAGGCTATCGGTTGAAAATAGAAGGGGCTCAGTTGCTCGATTTTGCACAATACGCTGACAAGGAAGGCTGCGGTGGGCACCTGACAATCGACCTCACATTGAGGTGGGCGCGACTCCCCATGAATTGTTCCCCGCTCTACTGGGCAAGAAGACTTGAAATTGTCCGATGCTTTGCTCGTTACCTTGCAGTTTTTGATCCCGTAAGCGAAGTGCCACCCAAAGGGATACTGGGACCTGCTCATCGCCGTACGACACCTCACATCTACTCGGAGAAGGAAATAAAAATGCTCCTCAAAGCATGTGGCGAGCTCAAGGCAATCAACGGATTGCGGCCGCATACGTACATGACGCTCTTCGGGCTTCTCTCATGCACTGGCCTGCGCATATCCGAAGTGATAAAGCTCACGAATGGCGATGTGGATCTGGATCGCGGGTTGCTCACCATCCGAGAGTCCAAATTCCACAAATCCCGGCTGGTTCCGTTACACCCATCCGTAACCGGGGTCCTCAAAGAATACGTGCGGCTTCGCTCCTACCACTGTCCCGTCTGTTTTTCGCATACATTTTTTATCTCGAACACAGGCAAAGCCCTTCCTTACTCGACGGTGAACTATGTATTTAAGACTCTGCGTAGCAAACTCGGATGGGATTCCGCCGGCGAGATGGGCCGTCACTGCCGAATCTACGATCTTCGGCACACTTTCGCTACCCGCCAACTCACGCTCTGGCAGAAGCAAAATGAAAATGTCTCTGTCCTCCTGTCCGCACTCTCAACCTATCTGGGACACGTAAAAGTTTCGGACACCTACTGGTATCTCAGCGCAATCCCGGAGCTCTTCGCTGCGACCGCGTTGGCTTTCGAGCAGTTCGCTTGCCCAGATAAAGGAGGCGAAAAATGAAACACTCCGCCGAGCCTCCGAGTTTTCCGAAAATCGTGCACGATTTCTTTTGTGCCTACCTCATAAGCCAGAAAAATGTCAGTCATCAAACGGTTGCCTCCTACCGCGATACGTTCCGGCTCTTGCTCCAGTTCATCCGAAGGCAGCGCCAAAGAGAACCATCCGATCTAATCCTGCGTGACCTTGATACGGATCTCATTCTTGAGTTCCTTAAGTATCTCGAAGTAGAACGAGGGAACAGCCTGCAAACGAGGAATGCCCGCCTGGCTGCTATCCGATCGTTTATAAAGTATGCTGCTTTGCGTGATCCCGTCTCTCTTGCAGGCGCGGAGAACTTGCTTGCTGTTCCCTTCAAACGGACAGAAAGTCGTCTCGTAGGCTATCTCTCCATCGAAGAGGTCAGAGCCATTCTCGATGCACCCGATCCATCGACATGGTCAGGACAAAGAGACCGGGTCATGTTTGCAACATTTTACAACACAGGGGCACGGGTGTCGGAAATCTGCGGGCTCCGTCTGTGTGATGTCGACCTTGACCGCTCACGAAGTGTCAAGCTTCATGGAAAGGGCCGAAAGGAGAGGAACATTCCCCTCTGGAAGGACACGATTGCCCAGATTCGTCAGTGGCTTGGTCGTATCAACTCAGGCAGCAGCTCTCCACTTTTTCCGAACCGTAAGGGAGAACATATGACCCGCTCCGGGGTGGAAGATCGTCTCGATAAGGCGGTGTCAACTGCAACAGCAATTTGCCCTTCCCTTGCGCGTCGAATAATATCCCCACACGTGCTCAGACACACAACAGCCATGCACCTTCTTCAGTCCGGCATCGCCGAAAGCGTCATTGCTCTCTGGCTGGGGCACGAGAGCGTGACAACTACCCACAGGTATGTCGAGGCGGATTTGGCCATGAAAGAACGTGCTCTTAGCCGTCTCCAGGAACCAACGACCGCCCCTCTTCGCTACAGACCTGATGACAGTCTGCTTGAGTTTCTGGAAACCCTTTGATTATGCGGAGTAGTATTGCGGAGTGAAAGCGGCTGCACAAGGGCTATACCGGTGCTATGCCGCTCAACTCCGCATAAATAATAACTCCGCATAATTCCTATTATGCAAAGATTTGCATAATAGAAAGAACTGGCTGTTTGCGGGCTCCCCTGCGGGCGCCAGGGCAAGTGCAGCTTTATATAGCCTGGTGGAAACGACAAAGGCCAACGGGCTTGAGCCCTACCGGTATCTGCGGTTTCTGTTTGAGCGGTTGCCATATGCAACGACGCCTGAAGATTATCGGAAACTTACGCCGCTATACCTCGACAGGAGCGAGTTCGACGCCGCGACTCCACGTGTGGTTATTTAAACGCTTACGTTGGACAGGTTTATTACATTATGTCTAACGCCCACATTTGGTTGGACGCAGCGGATACCAAAGTACGCCCTAAAGTCTATATAAGCGTTTTCCTTGCCAGTATAAAGGTTACAACTAGAA